>NZ_MJGL01000077.1:0-227 GCF_001864855.1 Curtobacterium sp. MCBA15_005 | reverse complement strand
GACCCAAAACACATCTTGTCTGTCTCGTTTCCTGCGATGTCTGACTACACTCAGATAAGGCCCGTCGGGAACGTTCCTGTTTGGCCGAATACAACAACAATGCTAGGAGACTTGCCAATGAAACTCTTCAAGGCACTTACCGGTATCGCCGGTGCGATCGCCCTGACTACCGGATCGGCGTTCGCAGATGACCTGCGCTGGAAAATGCCGGTCGCCTTCGCCACTAA
>NZ_MJGL01000076.1:0-229 GCF_001864855.1 Curtobacterium sp. MCBA15_005 | reverse complement strand
GTCTACAAGGTTCGGGGCGCGAAGACCCTGAACACCATGGCCAACTCACTGATTGGCAAGGCACGAATTGGGCTGGAGTATCTGCTTACCCGCTCCGGCCCCATGAGCATGGCCCCCTCCCAACTCTGTCTGTTTACCCGCAGTTCCGAAGAATATGAGTACGCCAACATCCAGTACCACGTTCAGCCATTGAGTCTGGAGGCATTTGGCCAGCCTTTGCATGACTTTC
>NZ_MJGL01000075.1:0-676 GCF_001864855.1 Curtobacterium sp. MCBA15_005 | reverse complement strand
GAGGGGGAGTTACCTCCCCCGTCCTCTCACACCACCGGGCATACGGTTCCGTACCACGGCGGTTCATGGTCGGCTCTGAAGCCGAGTCATCGTATCCAGCAAGCTTACCAGAGACAGACGGTCGAATACCCTCTTAGGCAGGGCCGCGTTCATATGAGTCGCGCCACTGTTCCACCAGGGTCCACGACCATTGGTCGCGCTCCTCCAAGCCCTTATCTCAGTCAAGCCTAGCCGTACCAGGTTGCGGGCCCGCGTGCGGGTCCGCTTCCACTGCTGCCACAGGATCAGGCGAAGCCGCCGTCTTATCCAGCCATCCAGGGCTTCGACCGAACGCTTCGAGGCGGTCAGGCGATAGTAATTTGCCCAGCCTCTCAGCACCGGGTTCAGGTTCCGGATGGTGGTCGTCAACGACTGTCCCCGTGACCGTTTCAGCAGGGGGCGAAGCTTGGCCATGAAGGCCTTCAGGCTTTTGGGCGCGACTCTCAACCGGACCTGACGTTTATGCCAGCTCACGCTGTAACCCAGAAAGCTCCGACGCCAGGGGCGGTCCACGGCGCTTTTCACCGTATTCACCTTCAGGCGCAAGCGCGTTTCCAGGAAGTGGGTAATACTGGCCATCACCCGTTCGCCGGATCTTTTGCTGCTGACGTAAATGTTGCAGTCGTCCGCATAGCGG
>NZ_MJGL01000074.1:0-316 GCF_001864855.1 Curtobacterium sp. MCBA15_005 | reverse complement strand
CAACGCCCAGCGCAGCTTTGCCTTTGATGTCACCGGTTCGGTGGATGATGAGCAACGGGTTGCCTATCGTGTGACCGGCATTGCTTCCGCTGCTGACGCGCAACAGGACCACGTGGAACTGGACCGTCGCGCCATTGCCCCGTCGCTGACCTGGGACATGACCGACGAGACCAGCGTGACTCTGCTGGCCTACCTTCAACGTGATCCGGAAGGTGGCTACCACAGCGGTTTGCCGTACGAGGGCACGGTGGAGTCCCGCGACGGCCAGAAAATCGACAACACCTTTTTTGAGGGCGAACCGGACTACGACCTTTTC
>NZ_MJGL01000073.1:0-283 GCF_001864855.1 Curtobacterium sp. MCBA15_005 | reverse complement strand
GAAGCCGGTGCCGCCGGTGATGATCACCACGTTGATCTCCGGGTCGGCGATCCAGCCGGACATCAGCGCCCGTATGAGATAGACATCATCCGGCAGGATGCGTCGGGCAACCAGTCGGTGGCCCGCTTCAATGATGCTGTTCTCCAGGAACTTTCCTGATGAGTCTTCCGCTTCACCACGGCTGTCGGACACCGTCAGCAGGGCGATGCTCAGGGGTTTCAGTTCGACGGTGGCGTCGATACTCATGGATGCTCTCCAAAGTTTTTATAGGTCTGTCTAACAG
>NZ_MJGL01000072.1:0-309 GCF_001864855.1 Curtobacterium sp. MCBA15_005 | reverse complement strand
TCGGGATGACCCCCTAGCCGAAACAGTGCTCTACCCCCTGTGGTATTCGTCCGAGGCGCTACCTAAATAGCTTTCGGGGAGAACCAGCTATCTCCGGGCTTGATTAGCCTTTCACTCCGATCCACAAGTCATCCCCTGGCTTTTCAACGACAGTGGGTTCGGTCCTCCAGTTGATGTTACTCAACCTTCAACCTGCTCATGGATAGATCGCCCGGTTTCGGGTCTATGCCCAGCGACTAAATCGCCCTATTCAGACTCGGTTTCCCTACGGCTCCCCTAAACGGTTAACCTCGCCACTGAACATAAGTC
>NZ_MJGL01000071.1:0-311 GCF_001864855.1 Curtobacterium sp. MCBA15_005 | reverse complement strand
CTTTTATATTGCCTCCAGCGCAGACAGTACAATTAACGTCAGGCAGCGTGGAACCGCTGGCAACGAAGATCTCTCCGGCGGCATCTACGGGACCAACAATGTCTGGTTGGTGGGCCAGAGTACCGGCAACTATAGCGTCGAGTCTGGCGATGGGAACCGCTCACTGAAGCGCCGTCAGATCAACAGCCAGGCCGGGTTTGCATTGTCCTATACGGCGTTGGGAGATGTCACTCGCGCCTTTACGTTCAATGACTTGGATGATGCATCCACTGAGTCTTTACGTGCGGTGCGCACTTACGACCGGGACATTC
>NZ_MJGL01000070.1:0-287 GCF_001864855.1 Curtobacterium sp. MCBA15_005 | reverse complement strand
CTGTCATCGCACCTGAAGGATCGCCTGGAGGGTCATCCGGTTGCGGTCATGGCAAGGCACCGGATGGGCCTGCCGATCGCCGCGCCCTATACCCTGCATGACATGGCGGACGATGTCTGTAAGGTGATGGACGCCTTCAGCCTGACCTGCGCTCACCTGGTGGGTGTTTCCATGGGCGGCATGATCAGCCAGTTGGTGGCTGCGAATCGCCCCGAACGCGTGCGCTCGGCAACCCTTATCATGACCTCCACCAACAGCCCGCGCCTGCCGATGCCAAAATCAAAGCC
>NZ_MJGL01000069.1:0-265 GCF_001864855.1 Curtobacterium sp. MCBA15_005 | reverse complement strand
TGAATACCACAACCGCTGAAAAATTGGCCAGAGTGATTGCGGCTGTCGGGCTCGCACAAAATTTCTCGGCATTGAAAGCGCTCGCTACCACGGGCATTCAGAAGGGGCACATGGCCCTTCATGCCAAGAATATCGCCGTCATGGCCGGTGCGAAAGGCCCGGAAATTGACACCGTGGCGAGAGTGCTCGTTGAGGGCGGAAAAGTACGGGTGGATATCGCTGAGGAGATCCTGCTACGTATGCGGGCTAAAGGCGTGTCATCCTG
>NZ_MJGL01000068.1:0-332 GCF_001864855.1 Curtobacterium sp. MCBA15_005 | reverse complement strand
CTATAACACCAAGCGGGCCATCTACAACCTGTACCACACCCTCAATCACTACAACCTTTTTGGGGCATCCTATCTGAGCGCCTGTCGCCACAACCTGGATGTGGTGGCCTCGCTGTAAGCGTGGCAGCTACCACCAGGCCTTGTCCCACATTTCCGGATTGGCCCAGTTGTCGGGATTGTTCCAGGCGCGTTTGTGGTTGTAGCTGTCGATGTTGTAGGTGTAGAGCGTGAGAGGGCTGTCTTCGTCACCAAGCTCAGCCTGCCGGCGGAATCCCAGCCCGATGAAATCCGTAAACGACCAACCGGGGCAGTCTTTCACCACAACGGCAATC
>NZ_MJGL01000067.1:0-106703 GCF_001864855.1 Curtobacterium sp. MCBA15_005 | reverse complement strand
CGGGCCTCCCGTCCGTCGTGGAGTCACCATCAGGGCACCGCAAGACGCCGTCGTGTCGTCGAGACGCCGCCGGATCCTGCGGCGTCTCGGCGGCTTCGAGGTGTCGCGCGAAGACGACGGCGTCTCCCGGGGGCTGAGCCGGACGTCAGGCGGGGGAGCCGGCGCGCTCACCCTCGCCGGTCCACGACCGCGTGCCGCCGTCGTGGACGGGCAACCGTGTGCGGCGCCCGACGGTCGCGCCACGTGCACGCTCGATGGCGTCCGCTGCCGACACGAGCGTCAGGTGCGACAGCACCTGCGGGGTGTTGCCGATGTGGTGTCCGGTGGCGACGTCGATCTCCTCGGAGAGCATGCCGACGTCGTTCGCGTACCCGACGAGCACGTCCATCAGGCGCTCGGCGTCCTCGACCCGTCCCGAGGCCGCGTACTGCTCCACCAGCCAGAACGAGCACGCCAGGAACGGGTGCTCGGCACCGGACAGCCCGTCGAAGCCGGCCGTCGTGCGGTAGCGGAGCACGAGGCCGTCGTCCCCGACGCGCAGGTCCTCCTCGATGGCGCGGACGGTGCCCGTCATCCGGGGGTCGTCGGCGCGGCAGAACCCGACCTGCGGCAGGACGAGCAGACTCGCGTCGACCTCGTCGGTGTCGTAGTGCTGGCGGAACGAACCGCGATCGGCGTTCCAGCCGTGCTCCTCGATCTCGGCGCGGACGGTGTCGCGCAGGGTGCGCCAGCGGTCGACGGGGCCCTCGAGGCCGAACTCCTCGACCGCGGCGACCCCGCGGTCGAACGCAGCCCAGATCATCACCCGCGAGTGGGTGAAGCTGCGCCGCGGGCCGCGCATCTCCCAGATGCCGTTGTCCGGCTCCTGCCAGTGCTCCTCGACGTAGCCGAGCAGTGCCCGTTGCAGCGCCCAGGAGTCGGCGTTCTCCTCGACCCCGAGCTCGCGGGCGTCGTGCAGTGCCGCGAGCACCTCGCCGAAGACGTCGCCCTGGTACTGGGTCGAGGCACCGTTGCCGACGCGCACGGGCGTCGACCCGAGGTACCCCGGCAGTTCGGGCAGCTCCCGTTCGGGCAGCTCGCGTTCGCCGGCGATGCCGTACATGATCTGCACGTCGGCGGGGTCGCCTGCGATCGCGCGCAGCAGCCAGCCGCGCCAGTGCGTGGCCTCGTCGCGGTAGCCGTGGGCGATGAGCGACGCGAGCGCGAGGGAGGCGTCGCGCAGCCACACGTAGCGGTAGTCCCAGTTGCGTTCGCCGCCGGGGTCCTCCGGCAGGCCCGTGGTCGCGGCGGCGACGACGCCACCGGTCTCGCCGTGGGTCATCGCGCGGAGGAACACCAGCGACCGTCGTGCGGCGTGGGCGTACCGCCCGGTGGTCTGCGCAGGGGCGGTCCACGCCGTCCACCACGAGACGGTGTGGGCGAGGGCCGCGTCGACGTCGAGCGGCTCCGGCGGCTCGCGGTGCGACGGGTACCAGGTGAGCACCGTGTCGAGCACGTCGCCGTCGTGGATCGTCGTGACGGCGGTGTGCCGGTGGTCGTCGGCGCGGAACCGCGGCCCCCGGACGATCACCGAGCCGGGGCCCGCCGTCGCGAGCAGCGCCGGTTCGTCGTCGTCCCCGATCTGCCGGATCCAGGGCAGGGCGCGCGAGTAGTCGAAGCGGATCCGGAGCGTCTGCCGGAGCTCGACGGTGCCGCGGAGCCCACGCACCCGGCGGACGATCGAGGGGCGGTGTGCGCCGACGGGCATGAACTCGGTGACCTCGACCACGCCGGCACGGGTTGTCCACACGGTCGAGAGCACCAGGGTGTCACCGTGGTACCGCCACTCGGCGGTGGCGTCGTCGTCCACGGGTCGCAGGGTCCAGTGCCCGTGGTCCTCGGTGCCGAGCAGCGAGGCGAAGGTGGACGAGCTGTCGAAGCGCGGCAGGCACGCCCAGTCGATGGTCCCGTCGCGGCCGACCAGGGCAGCGGTGCCGGTGTCACCGATCAGGGCGTGGTCCTCGATGCGGTTCGGCGGTGTGTTCGGCGCTGGTTGCGGTGCGGCTGGGTGTGGTGCGGCTTCGGGCGGCGCGGCCGGCTCGGTGCTCATGGACCGATCGAACACCCGATGCCCGAGCGCCGCGGTCGGCGACGGGGGCTCCGGGCCGAGATCGTGATGAAGGGTCGCTCAGGCCGGGTCGGAGGCGTCGGACTCGATGATGCCGACCCGAGCGAGCTCGCTCCACAGGCCGGCGCCGTCCGGTGCGTACACCCAGGGCGCCGAGGAGTCACGGGAGCGTTCCTGCGCCCGCGAGCGACCGCCGGCCAGGACCGCTTCGCTCGTGGACAGCTGCCGGATGGCGACGCCCGCGACGTTGTCCGGGTGCTCCCGCGAGAAGTCCCCGTAGAGGCTCTCGTCGTGCTGTCCGTCGTCGCCGACCAGGAGCCAGCGGATGTCCGGGAAGTCCTTGGCGAGCCGCCGCAGGTTCTCCTGCTTGTGCAGCTGGCCGCTGCGGAAGAACCGGTCGTGGGTGGGACCCCAGTCGGTGAGCAGGAGCGTGCCGGACGGGTACATGTTGCGGGACAGGAAGCGCTGCAGCGTCGGAGCCACGTTCCACGCCCCGGTCGACAGGTAGACCGTCGGGGAACCGGGGTGCTGCGCGAGGATCCGCTCGTACAGCACGGACATGCCCGGCACCGGGCGGCGGGCGTGCTCGGTCAGCACGAACGAATTCCAGGCGGCGAGCATGGGGCGGGGGAGCGAGGTCACCATGACGGTGTCGTCGATGTCGGACAGCAGCCCGAAGCGGGTGTCCGGGTGCACGACGAACACGTCGGCCTCGACGTCGCGCCCGCCGCCTGCCGACAGCCGCACCGTGCGCCAGCCGGGCTCGAGGTCGATCGGGACGATGGTGTCGACGACGCCGCCACGGTCGGTCTTCACGACGTGGGAGACACCGCCGGCGGTGACGGTGACCTCGGCGTGGTCGACGGCCACGCTCGTGAAGCTCTTCCAGCCTCGGACGCCGGCGTAGGAGACGTCGGAGGCGAGACCGCGGCGGGTCAGCAGCACACGGCACAGGATGCGCACCCAACCGGGCGCGCCGTAGCCGGTGTACGGGACCACCGTCGGCACCAGTCCGCGACGGCGTGCACGGTGCTCGCGGAACTCCTGGACGGCGTCCTCGATGCGGGCCGCGCGGTGCAGGAGCGGCTCGGCCAACGACGGCTCGTGGGACGTCGGGTCGGGCATGGCGCCATCATCCCATGTACGGCTGACGAAACCGCGCGCTGGGCGGAACTGGTGAGTCGCAGCCATGTTCCAGGCGCGTTCTGCGAAAGTTGTCCCCGTCACACCAACCAACCGCGCTGGAGCGCAAGAGGAGAACACGTGCTCGTCACCGAGGTAACGAACGCTCTGCCGGGGGGATCATCACTGCTCAGGAACGAGCCGGTCCAAGCCCGCAGTTCGGCGCGCCTCGCCGGCCTCCTCGACGCCGCAGCCGCGGTGATCGACGAGATCGGGTTCGAACGGCTCACGACCGCCATGGTCGCCGAGCGCGCGGGGGCGTCGATCGGCACCGTCTACCGGTACTTCCCGGACCGCATCGCCGTGGTCGAGGCACTCGCGATCCGCTGCACCCAGCGGCTCGCCTCCCGCTTCGTCGAGGCCCTCGACGCCAGCGGTGCCGAGACCTGGCAGGACGCGAACGACGCGCTCATCGACATGACCGCCGAGATGTACCGCACCGAACCCGGCTTCCGGGCCATCCGCTTCGGTGACCCGGCGGACACCGGTACCGGTGACGCCGAGGACCGCATGGGCGCACTCGGAGCGACCGTGGGCCAGATCATGCGCGACCGCTTCGGCCTGCCGGACGACGAGCACATCACCCGCGCCTGGGTCGTCCTCGCCGAGTCCGGTCACGCGGTGCTGGCGCGGGCGCACCGCGACCGCGAGCACCCCGACACGGAGCTGATCGAGGAGTACCGCCGGATGAACCGTGCGCACCTGGAATCGGTGATCGCGGCGTCCTGACCACCCACTCAGCCGGCGCGACACGCCGGTGACCGATCCGATCCGCCCGCGCCTCCGAACACCGAGGCGCGGGCGTCGTCGTCCCCGCCGATCCCGTCGTGCCCGTCGGCATCCCCACCGACCGGTGCACCGCCGCGGGGCCGTCACGGATCGTCACAGCGAACCGATGTCGGCACCCCCGGGTACTCTCATCCGGAGTCGGGCTACCTCCGAACAGAAGGGCACCCCATGATCGAGTTCCGCTCGGTACGCAAGACCTACCCGGACGGCACGACTGCGGTCGAGCACTTCGATCTGGTCATCCCGTCCCGGACCACCACCGTCTTCGTCGGATCCAGCGGCTGTGGCAAGACCACCCTGCTCCGCATGATCAACCGCATGGTCGACCCCACCTCCGGCACCGTCGAGATCGACGGCTCGGACGTCGCCGGGATCAACCCCGTCGAGCTCCGTCGCCACATCGGGTACGTCATGCAGAACTCCGGACTGCTGCCGCACCGCAAGGTCGTCGACAACATCGCGACCGTCCCGCTGCTGACCGGCGTCTCCAAGGCCGACGCCCGCAAGCGCGCCCTCGAGCTCATGGACACCGTCGGACTCGACCGTGCCTTCGCCGACCGCTACCCGTCACAGCTGTCCGGCGGCCAGCAGCAGCGCGTCGGTGTGGCCCGCGGGCTGGCCGTCGACCCGAACATCCTGCTCATGGACGAGCCGTTCGGTGCTGTCGACCCCCTGGTGCGCAACGACCTGCAGGACGAGCTCATCCGCCTGCAGCGCGAGCTCGGCAAGACCGTCGTGTTCGTGACGCACGACATCGACGAGGCGTTCAAGCTCGGCGACCAGGTCGTCATCCTCAAGAAGGGCGGCGAGATCGCCCAGCAGGGGACGCCGGCCGAGATCCTCGCCGCACCCGCCGACGACTTCGTCGCCACGTTCATCGGCGCCGGACGCGGGCGCCGCGCGCTCCGAGTCGAGCAGACCCCGACCGGTCCGATCGTCGTCGACGGTGAAGGCCGCGCGGCCGGCGTGCTGACGGGCCCCGTCGGGGTCGTCGACGCCGCCGAGGCCGTGCCGCAGTCCGACGCCCGAGCAGCAGAGGCCGGAGCGTCGCACGACGCACCGGGTGCTCCGGCGCAGGGTGGGGGCACCCGGTGAAGTGGGTGCTGGCGAACCTCGACACGATCTGGGACAACACGCTCTCCCACCTCGCGATCGCGATCCCGCCGATCATCGTCGCGTTCCTGCTGTCGATCCCGATCGGGTGGCTGGTGGTCCGGCTGCAGCACCCCGGTGGGTCGCGCTTCGCGTCGGGAGTGGGCAGCAGCATCGTGACCCTCGCCGGTCTGCTCTACGCCATCCCGTCGCTCGCCCTGTTCGTGGCGCTCCCGAGCATCATCGGCACCGGCCTGCAGAGCCCGATCAACGTCGTCATCGGTCTGACGCTGTACGGCCTCGCGCTGATGGTCCGGTCCACGGTCGACGGGCTGACCTCGGTCGACTCCGAGACCAAGTCCGCCTCGACCGCGATGGGCTACTCACCGGCGCAGCGGTTCTTCCGTGTGGAGCTCCCGCTCGCCGGTCCCGTCCTGCTGGCCGGGCTCCGGGTGGTCTCGGTCTCCACGATCTCGCTGACCACGGTCGGCGCGGTCCTCGGCATCCCGAGTCTCGGCCTCCTGTTCACCGACGGCCTGGGGCGCGGGATCTACGAGGAGATCCTCTCCGGCATCGTGATGGTGCTCGTGCTCGCCTTCGCCCTCGACGGCCTCCTCGTGCTGCTCGGGCGCCTGGTCATGCCGTGGACCCGGACGAACTCGGTGTCACGCCGACAGGCCCGCCGGGTCCTGCAAGCAGCGGAGGTCTCCTCGTGATCATCGGACAGGCCTTCGCGTGGGTGTTCGACCCCGCGAACTACGGCGGCTACAACGGCATCCCCCAGCGCCTCTGGGAACACGTCTGGATCACCCTGCTCGCGGTGCTCATCGCCGCCGTCATCGCCGTACCGGTCGGGTACGCGATCGGCCACACGCGCCGTGCTCGCGGCTTCTCGATCGCGGTGTCCGGGGGGGTGCGGGCGCTTCCGACACTCGGCGTGCTCTCGCTGTTCGGGCTGCTGCTCGGCATCGGACTGCAGGCTCCCTTGCTCGCCCTCGTCATCCTGGCGATCCCGTCGGTGCTCGCTGGTGCGTACTCCGGCATCGAGTCCGTCGACCCGGGGGTCGTCGACGCCGCGAAGGCCCAGGGCATGACCGGCTGGCAGATCCTGTGGAAGGTCGAGATCCCGCTCGGGCTCCCGCTCCTGATCGGTGGCATCCGTGCCGCGGTGCTGCAGGTCGTCGCGACGGCCACGCTCGCCGCGTACGTCGGGGCCGGTGGCCTCGGCGGGTACTTCTTCCTCGGCCTGAAGACCCAGGACTACGCCGAGATGCTCGGCGCCTCCATCCTCGTGATCGCCCTCGCGATCGCGTTCGAGATCGTGTTCGCCGTGCTGCAGCGGGCGGCGGTGCCGAAGGGCACCGCGGACCCGTCGGCCCGACAGCGTCAGGGGTCGCGAGAGCGAGCCCGCAATCCACTCCCGGAAGGAAATCCCTCGTGATCACAGCACCCAAGATCCGCGCCGGTGTCGCCGCCGCGATGGCGGTGGGCGTCGTCGCCGCCCTCGCCGGCTGCGCGTCGAGCGACCCGCTCGACAGCGGCTCCAGCGACTCGTCCGATTCGAAGACCATCGTCGTCGGCTCGCAGCAGTACTACTCGAACGAGATCATCGCCGAGCTCTACGCCCAGGTCCTCGAGAAGGACGGCTTCGACGTGAAGCGCAACTTCAACATCGGGCAGCGTGAGGTCTACATCCCGCAGCTCGAGAAGGGCGCCATCGACGTCATGCCCGAGTACAGCGGCAACCTGCTGCAGTACTTCGACAAGAACTCGGACGCGAAGACCGCAGACCAGATCGACGACGGGCTCGACAAGGCCCTGCCGAAGGGCCTCCGGGTCCTCGACGAGGCCGACGCCACCGACCAGGACAGCTACACCGTCACGAAGAAGTTCTCCGAGGACAACGACGTCACGAGCCTGGCCGACCTGAAGAACGTCGACGAGAAGCTCACCGTGGGCGCCAACTCCGAGAACCAGACGCGGCCGTACGGCCCGAAGGGGCTCAAGTCGGTCTACGGCGTCGACGTCGACTTCAAGGCGATCGAGGACGGCGGCGGCGCCCTGACGGTGAAGGCGCTCAAGGACGACACCGTCCAGCTGGCCGACATCTACACGGCCGACCCGAGCATCAAGGCGAACGGCTTCGTCACGCTGAAGGACCCGGAGAACCTGATCCTGCCGCAGAACGTCGTGCCGGTCGTCTCGAAGAAGGTCAACGAGAAGGCTGCGGACGCGATCGACTCGGTCAACGAGAAGCTCACGACCGAGGCCCTGATCGAGCTCAACACCAAGAGCACGGCCGACAAGGAGAAGGCGTCCACCATCGCCGAGGACTGGCTCAAGGCCGAGGGTCTGCTGTAGCCACAGCTCCACGAAAGAAAAGCGACAGGCGTCGGGTATCTACCCGGCGCCTGTCGTCGTTCGCGCACGGGGCAGCGCGAACATCCGTGCCGCACGGTTGTGCCGTGCAGGGGCTATGCACGTTTGTGCACGGAGAGGTTCTACAAGTTGTCGAACCGGGGTGCAGCGCGATAGCGTTGGGGTGTCCCAAGGGCTGTGACACCTGATGTATCCGTTCCACAGGAAGCAACTGACGTGCACGAACAGCGCGCGGCCACCCGTCTCGGAATCGCCGCATGAACGACCTCCTCGATCCGCTCCTCCTGTCGCGGTGGCAGTTCGGTCTGACGACCATCTACCACTTCCTCTTCGTCCCGCTGACGATCGGCATGGCAGCCGTGGTGGCCGTGTTCCAGACCGCCTGGTACCGGACCGGCCGCGCGCACTACCTGCAGCTGACGCGGTTCTTCGGGCGGATCTTCCTGATCAACTTCGCGATGGGTGTCGTGACGGGCATCGTGCAGGAGTTCCAGTTCGGCATGAACTGGTCGAACTACTCGCGCTTCGTCGGTGACGTCTTCGGCGCACCGCTCGCGCTCGAGGGGATCCTGGCGTTCTTCTTCGAGGCGGCGTTCATCGGCATCTGGATCTTCGGCTGGGACCGCCTGCCCAAGGGGCTGCACCTGGCGAGCATCTGGTGCGTCAGCGCCGGCACGATCATGTCGGCGTACTTCATCATCGCCGCGAACGCGTTCATGCAGCACCCGGTCGGCTTCGCGATGAACGAGGCCAAGGGCCGTGCGGAACTCACCGACATCTGGGCGGTGCTGGGCAACAAGGTCGCCCTGGCCGCGTTCCCGCACACGCTCTTCGCCTGCTTCATGGTCGCCGCGGCGGTCATCATCTCGGTCGCGGCCTACCACCTGGCGCGCAACCAGAACCTCGAGACAATGATGCCGGCGCTCAAGTTCGGCATGTGGACCATGCTCGCGGCCGGCGCGCTGACCGTCCTGACCGGCGACCAGCTCGGACTGACGATGGTCGACACGCAGCCGATGAAGATGGCGGCGGCCGAGGCGCTGTACAACACCGCGACCGGCAAGGACGCCTCGTTCTCGATCTTCACGCTCGGCACTCCGGACGGCGTGCACGAGCTGTTCTCGATCCGGGTGCCGTACCTGCTGTCGTTCCTGTCGACGCACACGTTCAACGGCACGGTCGAGGGCATCAACGACCTGCAGGCGCAGTACACGCAGGTGTACGGCCCCGGCGACTACAAGCCGATCATCTGGGTCACCTACTGGTCGTTCCGCTGGATGATCGCCCTCGGCGTCGGCGCGGTCATGGTCTCGCTGGTCGGCCTGTGGCTGACCCGCAAGGGTCGGTTCCCGACGCAGCGCTGGGTGTGGCGCATCGCCACCTGGACGGTGCCGCTGCCGATGGCCGCGATGATCGTCGGTTGGGTCTTCACCGAGATGGGTCGCCAGCCGTGGCTCGTGTTCGGGCTGCTCCAGACGAAGGACGGTGTGTCGCCGAACGTGACCGGACTCGAGGTCCTCATCTCGCTGCTGGTCTTCACCCTGATCTACGGCTCACTGGCCGTCGTCGAGTTCAAGCTCATCAAGAAGGTCGCGCAAGAGGGGCCCGCCGACCCGGACGAGGTCGACGAGGAGACCGGCGAGGTCAAGCACGAAGTGACGGTCTACTAGAAATGGACGCTGCCTGATGGATCTCCCCGTTCTCTGGTTCGCGATCGTCGGCGTCTTCTTCGTCGGCTACTTCGTCCTCGACGGATTCGACTTCGGTGTCGGCATGTCCCTGCCGTTCCTCGGCAAGGACGACACCGACCGTCGGGTCCTGATCAACACCATCGGCCCGGTCTGGGACCTCAACGAGACCTGGGTCATCGTCGCCGGGGCGTGCCTGTTCGCGGCGTTCCCGGAGTGGTACGCCACGATGTTCTCCGGCTTCTACCTGGCGCTGCTGCTCATCCTCGCTGCCCTCATCCTGCGAGGGGTGTCGTTCGAGTACCGGCACCAGAACAAGCACCTCGAGTGGAAGCGCCGCTTCGACCTGATGATCATCGTCGGCAGTGCCGTGCCGTCGTTCCTGTGGGGCGTCGCGTTCGGCAACGTGGTCCGTGGCATCCCGATGGACGCCGGGCACAACTACACCGGCACGATCTTCGACCTGCTCAACCCGTTCGCGCTGCTGACCGGTGCCGCGACGCTGCTGGTGTTCTTCACCCACGGGGTCGTCTTCGTCGCGCTGAAGACCGAGGGCGACATCCGCGTCCGCGCCAAGCGCCTGGCGACCCGGGCCGGCATCGTCACGATCGTCGTCGGCGCCGCGTTCCTGGTGTCGATGGCCTTCGTCCGGGCCACCCCGGCCTCGCTGGTGCTCTCCGTGGTCGCCGCCCTGGCCCTGGTGCTCGCGGTGCTCTGCAACGCCTGGGGCAAGGAGGGACGCGCCTTCACGCTGATGGCGGTCACCATCGCCGCGATCGTGCTCGCGATGTTCACGGCGATCTTCCCCGACGTCATGCCGGCCTCGAACGACGTCGCGAACAGCCTGAACGTCTACAACGCCTCGTCCGGGTCGTACACGCTGACCGTGATGAGCTGGGTCGCGCTGATCTTCGTGCCCCTGGTCTTCGCGTACCAGGCCTGGACCTACTGGGTGTTCCGCAAGCGCGTCTCCCGCGCCCAGGTCACCGCGGCCGTGCACTAGGCGGACGACGATGAAGCCCCTCGACCCCCGACTCCTGCGGTTGTCCCGGACGGCGCGCGGCTTCATCGTCGCCGCCGCCGGCACCGGTGTCCTCCGCACGCTCGCGACCATCGCGATCGCGTGGGGGATCGCCACGGCCGTCACCCTCGGGGTCGACGCCGTCGGCGACGGCACGGTCCCCGCGGCGTTCGGGCAGGCGCTCGCGCTGCTCGGCGGGGCGTTCGTCCTGCGTGCGGTGGCCGCTTGGGCGACCGACGACCTGGCGGCACGCGCTGCGGCGAAGGTGAAGAGCGAGATGCGCACGACGGTGCTCGCCCGCGCCGCCGAGCGCGGTCCGTCGTGGCTCGCCGGCCGGTCGAGCGCCGGCTTCGCCACCACGCTCGGTCCCGGGCTCGACGCACTCGACGCCTACTTCGGCCGGTACCTGCCGCAGCTCGCGCTCACCGCGATCGCGACCCCGATGCTCCTGGTCGCGATCGGCCTGGGCGACCTGACGAGCGGGCTGATCATCCTCTTCGCCCTGCCGGTGATCCCGGTCTTCATGATCCTGATCGGCCTGGCGACGCAGTCGTTGCAGCGGAAGCAGTCGGACGCCCTCGCGAAGCTCGGGGGCGCCTTCACCGAAGCCGTCGAGGGGCTCGCCACGCTCAAGGTGTTCGGTCGTGCGCGCCGCCAGGTCGGTCGCATCGGGGCGGTCACCGACGAGTACCGCCGGGGCACGATCGGCGTGCTCCGGTTGTCGTTCGTGAGCGGCTTCGCGCTCGAGCTCGCCGCGAGCCTGTCCGTCGCGCTGGTCGCCGTCTCGATCGGCATCCGCCTGGTCGACGGCTCGCTCGGCCTCGGCGCCGCGATGTTCGTGCTCGTCCTGGCACCGGAGGCCTTCGCCCCCATCCGCCAGGTCGGCGCCGACTTCCACGCCGCCCAGGACGGCGTCGAGGCCTCGGCCGCGGTGCTCGACGTGCTGGCCGACGACGAGACCGCATCGTCGTCCGCGACCGGCAGCAGCGGAACCGACACGGACATCGCAGCACCCGCCAGTGCCCTGGACGTCCGCGGGCTCACCGTCCGCCGACCCGACGTCGTGATCGGACCGTTCGACCTGCACGCCGAGTCCGGCACCGTCGTCGTGCTGGCCGGCCCGAGCGGTTCCGGCAAGTCGAGCATCATCGCCGCACTCCGCGGTGTCCTGCCGCACGACGGTGCCGTCACCGTGCCCGGCCCGGCCGGCGCGTCCGTCGCCGAGCGCACCACGTGGGCCGACCAGCGCCCGCGTCTCGTCCGCGGGACGATCGCCGAGAACGTCGCGCTCAGCGCGACCCCCGACGACGCCGACGTGCGCACCGCCCTGGGCGACGCGGGGCTGGGACTCGACCCGGGCCTCCCGGTCGGCGCCGGTGGCAGCGGACTGTCCGGCGGCCAGGCACAGCGCGTCGCCGTCGCCCGCGCGCTGTACCGCGCACGCCGCGCCGCCACGCCCCTCGTGCTGCTCGACGAGCCGACGTCGGCGCTGGACGCCGAGGCCGAGGAACGCGTCATCGCGGCAGCCCGAGGCCTGGCGGCCGACGGCGCCGTCGTCGTGATCGCCAGCCACCGACCCGCGGTCGTCGCCGCGGCGGACGTCCGCGTGGACGTCCGCGCCGGCGGGTCCGTGACGGTCCGCAGGGGGGTGCGCGCATGAGCCGGGAGGCCCGTGGCGGCTCCGTCCTGCGGCTCGCGATGCCGCACGGGTCGGGTTGGGCGAAGGCGGTCGCCGCCGGAGCGCTCAGCGCGCTCTGCGCCGTCGCGCTCCTCGCCGCGAGCGGCTACCTGATCACCCGTGCCGCCGAGCACCCGCCGATCCTGTACCTGACGCTCGTGATGGTCGGCGTGCGCGCCTTCGCACTCGGACGTGCGGTGCTGCGCTACGTCGACCGGCTCGCCGGGCACGACGCGTCCTTCCGGCAACTGGCCGTGGTGCGGACGGAGATGTACCGACGGCTGGCGTCGATCGCGCCAGCCGGACTCGGCCGGACCGGACGCGGCGACCTCATGACGCGCCTGGTGACCGACACCGACCGGCTGCAGGACCTGCCGATCCGCGTCGTCGGCCCGCTCGTCTCCGCCGGGGTCGTCGCCGTGCTGTCGGTCGTCGCCGTGGCGCTCGTGTCGGTGCCGGCGGCGCTCGTGCTCGTCCTCGCGCTGGCGGTCGCGGCCCTGGTCGGCACGATCGTCGCCCGGTCGATCGCCGAGCGCTCGGACCGCGAGACCGCCGCCGACCGCGGTCGCGTCGCGGACCTCGTGCTCGACACCGTCCGGACGCTCGACGTCTTCGCCGCGTACGGCACCCTCGACGAGCGGCTCGCGCACATCGCCCGGCTCGACGCGGGGGTCACCCGGGCCGTCCGGCGCCGTGGCACGGTCGAGTCGCTCGTCGGTGCACTCGTCGGCCTGGTCGGTGGCGGTGCGGTGATCGGGATCCTCGCCGTCGGTGCCCCCGCCGTGGTGTCCGGTGCGCTCGACGGTCCGCTCTGGGCACTGGCGGTCTTCGTGCCGCTCGCGCTCTTCGAGGTCGTCGGGACCGTCCCGCTCGCCGTCCTGACGCTCCGCCGGGTGCGTGCTGCGGCCGAACGGGTCGAGCAGGTCGTGCCCGCCGAGGTGCCCGTCGGAATCGTCCCCGAGCCCGACGAGGACGCCGACCCGGCGTCGCTCGTGGTCGAGGGGGCGGTCACAGTCACCGTCCACGACCTCACGGTCCGCTGGCCGGGGGCTGCCGAGCCCGCGGTCGACGGGGTCTCGTTCACGCTCACCCCCGGCGAGGTCGTCGTGCTCGAGGGGCCGAGCGGCGCCGGCAAGTCGACCCTGGTCGACGCGCTCGTCCGGTTCGTGGAGCACGAGGGCTCCTACACGCTCGACGGCGTCGAGGCGAAGGCGATGCACCCCGACGCGGTGCGGGCCCGGGTCGGCCTGATCGAACAGGACCCGTTCGTGTTCGATCAGTCGGTGCGGCAGAACCTGCTCTTCGCCCGTGAGACCGCGACCGACGACGAACTGCTCGCCGTGCTCGACCGGGTCGGCCTGGGGGAGTGGGTCGTCCGGCGGGGCGGGCTGGACGCCTCGGTCGGGGAACGCGGCGTGCTCGTGTCCGGCGGCCAGGCGCACCGGCTCGCGCTCGCCCGCGCACTGCTGCACGCGTTCCCGGTGCTGGTGCTCGACGAACCGACCGCCGACGTCGACCCGGACCTCGGTGACACGGTGCTGCGTGACCTCGTCACCACGGCCCGCGCAGCGGGCCGGACGGTCGTCATCGTCTCGCACGTCCCGGTGGCGCCGGACCTGGTCGACCGCACCCTGCGGATGCGGGACGGACGCCTGCTCGCCGGGTGAGCCGACAGGCGGACGCGGGACGGGCCTCCCGGCTTGTATCGTTGACGACCGTGACCACCGAGCAGCACGCCGAGGACCCGAACGCCTACGACTTCCGTCGTATCCAGGAGAAGTGGCAGCCCCGCTGGGAAGAGCTCGGGCTCTTCACCACCGACCTCGACGACACCCGTCCGCGCAAGTACATCCTCGAGATGTTCCCGTACCCGTCCGGCGACCTGCACATGGGGCACGCCGAGAACTGGGCCCTCGGGGACTTCGTCGCGCGCTACTGGCGCCAGCAGGGCTTCAACGTGCTGCACCCGATCGGCTGGGACTCGTTCGGGCTGCCCGCCGAGAACGCGGCGATCAAGCGCGGGGTGGACCCGAAGGACTGGACCTACGCGAACATCGAGCAGCAGAAGGCGTCCTTCAAGCGCTACGCGCCGTCGTTCGACTGGACCACCGAGATCCACACCTCGGACCCCGAGTACTACAAGTGGAACCAGTGGCTGTTCCTGAAGATGTACGAGAAGGGCCTGGCGTACCGCAAGGACAGCTGGGTCAACTGGGACCCGGTGGACCAGACCGTGCTCGCGAACGAGCAGGTCCTGCCCGACGGCACCTCGGACCGCTCCGGCGCCGTCGTCGTGAAGAAGAAGCTCACGCAGTGGTACTTCAAGATCACCGAGTACGCCGACCGGCTGCTCGACGACCTGAACCAGCTCGAGGGGCGGTGGCCGGCGAAGGTCATCGCGCAGCAGCGCAACTGGATCGGCCGCTCGGTCGGTGCCGACGTCGACTTCGTGATCGAGGGCCGCGACGAGCCCGTCACGGTCTTCACCACCCGTCCGGACACGATCCACGGGGCGACGTTCCTGGTCGTCGCGCCGGACTCCGACCTGGCTGCCTCGCTGGTCGCCGACCCGTCGGTGCCGTCCTCCGTCCGTGACGACTTCGACGCCTACCTGACGGCAACGCAGAAGACGTCCGAGATCGACCGGCAGAACGCCGACCGCCCGAAGACCGGCGTGCCGCTCGGCCGGTCCGCGATCCACCCGCTCACGGGGGAACGCCTGCCGATCTGGGCCGCCGACTACGTGCTCGCCGACTACGGCCACGGCGCCGTGATGGCCGTGCCCGCGCACGACCAGCGCGACCTCGACTTCGCCCGGGCGTTCGACCTGCCCGTCAAGGTGGTCGTCGACACGAACGCCGCCGTCACCGGGGCGATCCCGGTCATCCCCGAGGGCGCGACGCTCGACGACTTCGACGTGCCGACCCTCGACCCGGTCGCCACCGGCGAAGCGCTGACCGGCCAGGGCCGGATGATCAACTCCGGGCCGCTCGACGGCATGTCGAAGCAGCACGCCATCAGCGCGGCGATCGCGCTGCTCGAGGAACGCGGGACCGGCCGTGCCGCCAAGACCTACCGCCTTCGCGACTGGCTCATCTCGCGCCAGCGCTTCTGGGGCACCCCGATCCCGATCATCCACGGTGCCGACGGCACCGAGCACCCGGTGCCCGAGGACCAGCTGCCGATCGTGCTGCCGGACACCGAGGGCCTCGACCTCAAGCCGAAGGGCACGTCCCCGCTCGGTGGCGCGACCGACTGGGTGAACGTCCCGAACCCCGTCGACGGCACCCCGGCGCTCCGCGACACCGACACGATGGACACCTTCGTCGACTCGTCGTGGTACTTCCTGCGGTTCCTGTCGGCGAACGACGACACCCAGGCGTTCGACCCGGCGGCCGCGCGCCGCTGGGCTCCCGTCGACCAGTACATCGGCGGCATCGAGCACGCGATCCTGCACCTGCTCTACGCCCGTTTCGTCACGAAGGTGCTGTTCGACCTCGGGTACCTCGACTTCACCGAGCCGTTCTCGGCACTGCTCAACCAGGGCATGGTGCTGTCCGGTGGCTCGAAGATGTCGAAGTCGAAGGGCGGCGTCTCGCTCGGTGACGAGCTCGACGCGAACGGCGTCGACGCCATCCGCCTGGTCATGGGCTTCGCCGGCCCGCCCGAGGACGACATCAACTGGGAGGACGTCTCGCCGTCCGCCTCGGCTCGGTTCCTGGCGCGGGCGTACCGCCTGGCGCTCGACGTCACGTCCGCACGCGACGTCGTCTGGGCCGACGGCGACCGGGCACTCCGCCAGGTCACGCACCGGTTCCTCGCCGACGCCCCCGGGATGATGGAGTCGTTCAAGTTCAACGTCGTGATCGCGCGACTGATGGACCTGGTCAACGTCACCCGCAAGGCGATCGACAGCGGTCCCGGCGCCGGTGACCCCGCCGTGCGCGAGGCCGTCGAGACCATCGCGCTCGGGCTGAGCGTCTTCGCGCCGTACACCGGCGAGGAGATGTGGGAGAAGCTGGGCTACGAGGCCACCGTCGCCACGTACGGCTGGCGGAAGGCCGACCCGACGCTGCTCGTGCAGGAGACCCTGACGGCCGTCGTGCAGGTCAACGGCAAGGTGCGTGACTCGTTCGAAGTGTCGAAGTCGATCGAGGCGGACGAGCTCGAGCAGCTGGCGCGGTCGTCGGCGAACGTGCAGCGGTACATCGGTGACCGCGAGATCGTGAAGGTGATCGTCCGGGCGCCGAAGCTCGTGAACATCGCCATCAAGGGGTAGCGACCGTCACTGGCATCGTCCCTCACAGCAGGGGCGTTCGCGGTACCCGTCCACGGGTGTGACCTCCGGAGCCCGGCCGATCGGCCGGGCTCCGTAGCGTTCGGGGCATGTCGTCCCCGTCGTCTCCCGGACCCTGGTGGTCCCGTCTCGCGTTGTCACCGCGGGCAGCCGTGGTGCTGGCGGCGGTCGTGGTGGTGGTCGCCGTCGTGGTGGTCCTCGTCGGGGCGCTGGTGTCGGGTGGTGGCGAGGGTGCCGGGGGAACGGGTGGGGTCGTCGTGCGTGGGGCGCCGACGGCCGGTGCGGGTGCGTCGTCGGGCGTACCGTCTCCGTCCGCAGGTGCGTCTGCCGGTGCTGCTCCGTCCGCTCCTGGTGCGGGGCGCGTCGTGGTGCACGTGCTCGGGGCGGTGCGGCGGAGCGGTGTGGTCGAGTTGCCGGCATCGAGCCGCGTCGGGGACGCACTCGAACGTGCCGGTGGGGCCACGGATGACGCCGACCTCGACCGCCTGAACCTGGCCAGGGTGCTGACGGACGGCGAGCGGTTGTACGTGCCGCGGGTCGGGCAACAGGACGTGCCCGAGGCGCTCGGGCCGATGGCAGACGGTGCTGCCGCCGGGCCGACTGCCGGGGCCGGGGCCGGGAGCGGCGGTGGCACGGCGGGCACCGGGGGCGAGGAGTCCGCCGTCGTCGACCTGAACACCGCCGACCAGGCCGCGCTCGAGACCCTGCCCGGGATCGGACCCGGGCTGGCCGGGCGGATCATCGCCTGGCGTGACGAGCACGGCCGGTTCGCCGCGGTGGAGGACCTGCTCGACGTCAGCGGCATCGGCGACGTGCGGTTCGCCGAGCTCCGCGATCGTGTGCGGGTCTGAGGGGCGACGGTGCAGCTCGCTCCGAGTGCGATCGACCTGCGGGTCGCGGTGCCGGTGGCCGTCGCCTGGATCACGACCGCCCTGCTCGTCGGCGTGCCCGACGTGGCACCCGTGGTCGGTGGGGCCGCGGCGCTCCTGACCGGCGTCAGCGGCAGCGTGCTCCGGTGGCGTCGGGGCGCCGGGGTGGTGCCGGCCGTCGCCGGGCTGCTGCTCGTCGCGGGGGCCCTGACGACGCTGCTCGCGGTGTCGGTCTCCGTGGGGGATTCCCGGCGGGCCCCGGAACCGCTCCGTGCACTCGTCGCCGGCCCGGGGGCGGGGCACGTGGAGGTCGAGGCCGTGCTGACCCGCGACCTCGTGCCGGGGGACCGCTCCGTCACCGCGACGCTGGTGCGGGCGGACGACCTCGACGGGCTCCGGGTGCCGGTCCGGCTCGTCCCCGATCAGCACGGCGACGCACCGGGCGCCGTGCTGGCAGCCGGTGCCCGGGTCGCCGTGACCGCCACCCTGCAGCCGGACGAACCCGGTTCCGCGACGGCCTTCGTGGCGTTCCTGCGCGGGACGCCGTCATCGGTGCCGCCCGACGGGCTGCTCGGCGCCACCGACACCGCGCGGCAGGCCTTCGTGCGGGCCACGGCCGACCTGCCGCAGCCCGGAGCGGCGCTGCTGCGCGGGCTCGCGATCGGGGACCGCTCCGGCCTCGACCCGACGACCGAGGCGGCGATGGAGACCTCGGCGCTGACGCACCTGACGGCGGTGTCCGGGGCGAACTGCGCGGTGGTGGTCGGGCTCGTCGTGGTCCTCGGTCGAGCCTGTGGTCTGCCCAGAGGCCCCCGGGCCGCGGCGGCCGTCGGCGTACTCCTGGTGTTCGTCGTGCTCGTACGGCCCGACCCCTCGATCGTCCGGGCGACGGTGATGGCGATCGTGGTGCTCGTCGTGCACCTGGCCGGTCGACCGGTGCGGGGCGTCCCGCTCATCGCCCTCGCCGCGGTCGGCATGCTCGTGGTCGACCCGTGGTTCGCGCGGTCGTTCGCGTTCGCCCTGTCCGTGCTCGCCACGAGCGGGATCGTGGTGCTCGGCCCGCCGCTCACCGAGCTCCTGGCACGTCGTGTGTGGCCGCCGGTCGCCGCCGCACTCGCGATCCCGGTCGCCGCGCAGGTGGCCTGCTGGCCGGTGACGATCCCGCTGTCGGCGGCGCTCCCGACCTACGCGGTGCCCGCGAACCTGCTGGCGGAGCCGTTCGCGCCGGTCGTCACGGTGATCGGGCTCGCCGCGTGTGGCCTCGCTCCGGTGTGGCCGGTCGGTGCGCAGGGACTCGCGGCCGTCGCGTGGGTCCCGGCCGCCGCAGTCGGGGGCATCGCGCACGGTGCGGCGGCCCTGCCCTACGCCTCGGCACCCTGGCCGGGCGGGGCGCTCGGTGTGGCCGCCGCGGTGCTGGTGTGCGGCTGCATCGCGGTCGCCGTGCTGGTCCGGGGGCGGCTCGGCTCCCGGTTGCTGCTCGCAGCAGGGGTCGTGGTCGTGGTCGGTGTCGCAGCGGTCGCCGTCCCGGTGCTCGTCGTCCGGGGCTCGGTGCCGGGCGACTGGTCGGTCGCCGCGTGTGACGTCGGGCAGGGGGACGCCGTGCTGCTCCGTGGCGACGATGCCGTCGCGCTGGTGGACACCGGCGACGACGAGGAACGGCTCCGGGCCTGCCTGGACCTGCTCGGGGTCACCCGGATCGACCTGCTCGTCCTGACGCACTTCGACCGCGACCACGTCGGCGCGGTGCCCGCCGTGGCGGACACGGTCGAGACCGCCCTGGTCGGACCCGTGGGCCGTGCGTCGGACGAGCGGGTGGTCGACGACCTCCGGCGTGCCGGTGTCGACGTCCGGACGGCGGACGACCGGGTCTCCGGCACCCTCGGGCCGCTTGCCTGGCGCGTGGTGTGGCCACCGGGCGACGACCGTGCCGCCGGCAACGACGCGAGCATCGTGCTCGTCACGGGGCCGGCGGACGGAGGCTCCTGTGCGGCGTGCCTGACCGGGGTCTTCCTCGGGGACCTGGGGGAGTCGTCGCAACGTCGGCTGCGCAACGCCGGTGGTCTGCCGGCAGGGCCGATCGACGTGGTGAAGGTGGCGCACCACGGCTCCGCGGACCAGGACCCGCAGCTCTACCGAGGGCTCGCCGCGCGGGTCGGACTCATCGGTGTCGGTGCGGACAACACCTACGGGCATCCGACGCCGTCCGCGCTCGGCATGCTCGAGGCTGCTGACACGCTGCCGCTCCGCACCGACGAACGCGGGACCGTGGTGCTCGCCCGCTCCGGCAGCGACGAGGTGCGGGTGTGGACGGAGCGCTCGTCGTCGGCGGCCGCCCGTAGGATCGTCGGTGCACCACTCGACCCGGCACCGTCCGGGCCGGCACCACCGGAAGGACCACATGGCCGCCAAGAAGCCCGCGCGCGCCGCAGCGAAGATCGACCAGGTGCCCTGGTCGGGGATCCGTCCGGCACCCGTCGTGCTCATCACCGGGCCCGAAGCATTCCTCGCCGACCGCGCCCGCGGTGTGCTGAAGGACCTGCTGCAGGGCGAGGACCCCGCGCTCGAGGTACACGACCTCGAAGCCGACCAGTACGCCCCCGGGCTCCTCGCGACCCTCGCCAGCCCATCGCTGTTCGGCGAGCCGCGACTCGTGCAGGTCACGAACGTCGAGAAGTGCACCGACGCCTTCATCACCGAGACGATCTCGTACCTGCAGGCCCCCGCCGACGACGTCACCCTGGTGCTCCGGCACGGGGGTGGCGTGCGCGGCAAGAAGCTCCTCGACACGATCCGCAGCGGTGTCGGCGGCGGGGTCGAGGTGCTGTGCGACGAGCTCAAGCGCGAGACCGACCGCATCGACTTCGTGAACGCCGAGTTCCGTGCAGCACGACGCCGGATCGCGCCCTCCGCCGTCCGGACCCTGGTGACCGCGTTCGCCGACGACCTCGCCGAACTCGCCGCCGCGTGCCGACAGCTCCTGGCGGACGAGGCCGAGGAGATCACCGACAAGGTCGTCGACAAGTACTACGGCGGTCGCGTCGAGACGAACGCGTTCAAGGTCGCCGACATCGCCCTCGCGGGTCGGTCGGCGCCGGCGATCGTCGAGCTGCGGCACGCCCTGGCCACCGGCGAGGCACCCGTGCCGATCGTCGCCGCGTTCGCGAGCAAGATCCGCACGATGGCGAAGGTCAGCGCCTTCCGGGGTCCGAGCGGGCAGGCGGCCTCGGCGCTCGGCATGGCGCCGTGGCAGGTGCAGCGTGCGCAGCGTGACGTCGCCGGCTGGAGCGAGTCCGGGCTGGCGAACGCGATCATCAGCATCGCCGAGGCGGACACCGCGGTGAAGGGTGGCTCGCGCGACGCGCACTACGCGCTCGAGGTCATGGTCCGCACCATCGCCCGACGCGGCGAGCCCCGCTGAGGCGAGTCGGGCCTCCCGGCCTTCTCGCGCGCCGGTCGGCCGGCGCTTCGTGAGCAGAAATGGTCGGGTGTTCCATCACGACCCGACCCTTTCTGCTCACGAAATGAACCCGACGCACCCCACGCCGCGCACGCACCCCACGCCGCGCACGCACCCCACGCTGCGCACGCACCCCACGCCGCACGCGCCCCGCACGACGAAGGCCCCGCACCAACGGTGCGGGGCCTTCGGACCAGAAGGGTCAGGACGTCAGAGCGACGAGACCTTCTTCGCGATGGCCGACTTGCGGTTCGCGGCCTGGTTCTTGTGGATGACACCCTTGCTCACGGCCTTGTCGAGCTTCTTCGACGCGAGGGCCAGGGCGGCAACGGCCTTGTCCTTGTCACCGGCGGCGACGGCGTCGTTGGCACGACGGATGTGCGTCTTGAGCTCCGACTTGTACGCCTTGTTGCGCTCGGTGGCCTTGAGGTTGGTCTTGATGCGCTTGATCTGCGACTTGATGTTCGCCATGAATTGCTCCTGCTCGTCTCGTACGGGTGGGCGCGACCGCAGGGTAGAGGGGCCCTTGGTCGCATCGCGTTCCACCCGTGGGCGGGGAACGCGGAAGCCAGCCACCAACACTACCAGGCAAGCGGGCTGCCACCAAAGCACGAAACACCGCCGGATCGGCACAAGCCCGCGGCCGACCGCGCCGAAACCCCACGGCAACACGCACCGGATACCGTGACGGACATGCCCTCCCTCGCACCGCGCATCGACACCGTGCCCGCCTCCGGCATCCGGAGGGTCTTCGAGCAGGCGGCCCTGCTGCAGTCGAGCGGCACGGACGTCACGATGCTCGTGATCGGCGAGCCGGACGTCCCGGTGGCACCGCACATCGGCGAGGCGGCCCGTCGCGCCTGGGCCGAGGACCGCACCGGGTACACCCCGAACGGCGGGATCGCGCCCCTCCGCGAAGCCGTCCGAGACAAGCTCCGCCGTGAGAACCGGATCGAGGCCGACCTCGAGCAGATCTGGATGACGATCGGTGCGACGCAGGCGCTGTTCCAGGCGATGACGCTGACGCTGAGCCCGGGCGACGAGGTGCTCGTGCCGGACCCGGGTTACACGACCTTCACGATGAACGCCCACATCATCGGGGCGACCCCGGTGCCGTACCGGCTGGAGCCGCAGCACGGGTTCGAACCCGACATGCAGGCCCTCGAGGCGAGCGTCACCGAACGCACCCGGGTGCTCATCGTCAACTCGCCGTCGAACCCGCTCGGCTCGGTCTTCGGCGAGGAGACCCTGCGTGCGCTCCTGGCCTTCGCGAAGCGGCACGACCTCTGGGTGATCAGCGACGAGGTCTACGAGTACTTCACCTACGGCACCCGGCACGTCAGCCTGGCGGCGCTCGACGAGGACGACCGTGTGTTCTCGGCGTTCTCACTGAGCAAGACGTACGCGATGACCGGCGTCCGCGTGGGCTACCTCGTCACGCCGAAGGGACTCGGCGCGACGATGCGGACCACGCAGGAGGCCATGATCAGCTGCGTCGCCGAACCCGACCAGTACGCGGCCCTCGCGGCGATCGTGGGGGACCACTCCGCGGTGCGCGACGCTCGGGAGCACTACCGTGCGAACCTCGAGGTCGCGAAGGAGACCCTCGATGCCGCCGGCATCCGGTACCTCGACCCACGCGGGGCGTTCTACCTGTGGATCGACATGTCGCACGCGTCCGACGGGGACATCGCCGAGTGGGCGCTGGGGTTCCTGCAGCGTGAGCGGGTCGCCGTCGCGCCGGGCAGCGCCTTCGGACGCACCGGCGAGGGGTGGATCCGCGTGTGCCTCGCAGCCACCGCGGACGACCTGCGGCGTGGCCTGGGTGCCCTGCCGGCCCCGGCGCACGCGACCGTCTGACCGGCGGCCGACGCCCGCCTCGTCGACCGCATCACCGCTTCGGAGGCGCACCCCGCGTCCGTCACGCACGTGGCGGACGCGCGCCGTGCCTCCAGGGCGGGTGAAGCGTGGGAGACTGTTGCGACCGTCCGACCCACCTGAGGAACCGTGAGCCCACAAGCATCCGCTCCGCTGGAGCCCGCAGCGACCCCGGCCGACGCGATCCGCAACTTCTGCATCATCGCGCACATCGACCACGGCAAGTCGACGCTGGCCGACCGCATGCTGTCGATCACCGGCATCGTCGAGGACCGTGCGATGCGTGCGCAGTACCTCGACCGCATGGACATCGAGCGCGAGCGCGGCATCACGATCAAGTCGCAGGCCGTGCGCATGCCGTGGGAACTCGACGGTGAGACCTTCGCGCTGAACATGATCGACACCCCCGGGCACGTCGACTTCTCGTACGAGGTCTCGCGCTCCCTGGCCGCGTGCGAGGGCGCGATCCTGCTCGTCGACGCCGCCCAGGGCATCGAGGCGCAGACGCTCGCGAACCTGTACCTGGCGCTCGAGAACGACCTCGAGATCATCCCGGTCCTCAACAAGATCGACCTCCCGGCGGCCGAACCGGACAAGTACGCGGCCGAGCTCGCGCAGCTCATCGGTGGCAAGCCCGAGGACGTCCTCCGGGTGTCCGGCAAGACCGGCGTCGGGGTGCCGGAGCTCCTCGACCTGGTCGTCCGTCGCGTGCCGGCCCCCGTCGGCGACGCCGACGCAGCGCCCCGCGCGATGATCTTCGACTCGGTCTACGACAGCTACCGCGGCGTCGTCACCTACGTCCGCATGATCGACGGCACCATCTCGCCCCGCGAGAAGGTCCAGATGATGTCGACGAAGTCGACGCACGAGATCCTGGAGATCGGGGTCTCGAGCCCGGAGCCGAAGCCCACGAAGGGGCTGTCCGTCGGCGAGGTCGGCTACCTGATCACCGGTGTGAAGGACGTCCGCCAGTCCAAGGTCGGCGACACCGTCACGAGCGCACAGAAGCCCGCGACCCAGGCGCTGCCCGGCTACACGGACCCGAAGCCGATGGTGTTCTCGGGCCTGTACCCGATCGACGGCAGCGACTACCCGGTGCTCCGCGAAGCGCTCGACAAGCTCAAGCTCTCCGACGCCGCACTGGTCTACGAGCCGGAGACCTCGGTGGCGCTCGGCTTCGGGTTCCGCTGCGGGTTCCTCGGGCTGCTGCACCTCGAGATCATCACCGAGCGGCTGTCCCGCGAGTTCGGTCTCGACCTCATCACCACCGCCCCGAGCGTGATCTACGAGGTCACGACCGAGGACAACGCCGTGACCGAGGTCACGAACCCCTCGGAGTTCCCGACCGGCCGCATCGTCGAGGTGCGCGAGCCGATGGTCCGCGCCGCGATCCTGGCCCCGAAGGACTACGTCGGCGCGATCATGGAACTGTGCCAGCAGCGCCGCGGCTCCCTGCTCGGCATGGAGTACCTCGGCGAGGACCGCGTCGAGATCCGCTACGAGATGCCCCTCGGCGAGATCGTCTTCGACTTCTTCGACCAGCTGAAGAGCAAGACCCAGGGCTACGCGTCGCTCGACTACGAACCGACCGGCGACCAGGCCGCCGACCTCGTCAAGGTCGACATCCTGCTGCAGGGCGACCAGGTCGACGCCTTCAGTGCGATCGTGCACCGTGACAAGGCGTACGCCTACGGCACGCTCATGACCGAGCGGCTGCGCAAGCTCATCCCGCGCCAGCAGTTCGAGGTGCCGATCCAGGCTGCCATCGGCGCCCGCATCATCGCCCGTGAGAGCATCCGCGCGATGCGCAAGGACGTCCTGGCGAAGTGCTACGGCGGTGACATCACCCGCAAGCGCAAGCTCCTCGAGAAGCAGAAGGAGGGCAAGAAGCGCATGAAGACCATCGGTCGGGTCGAGGTCCCGCAGGAAGCCTTCATCGCGGCGCTCTCCGGCGACGTCGAAGAGAAGAAGAAGTAGCGCCGGGCGCGTAGCGCGCGGCGCGTTTCGCGCTGAGCGACAGCTCACGCACTGCGACCGCCGAGATCTGTCGGTGAGCGCGAAAGCTCGGCGCGGGTCAGCCGGTCCGGCGGGCGCGCGCCCGCAGGGCGGCCAGGCAGAGGGCCGGGAGGCTCGCAGCGGCCAGTCCCGCCAGTGCGGTCCGCAGGATGGCCCAGTGGGCAGCCGCGTCGAAGTCGGTCTGCTCGCCGGAGGCCACCCCGGCGACCACGGCGCCGACGACCATCGCGAGCGTCACGACCGCGAGGACCAGCGGCAGCCGACGGCCGCGCTGACGCCGCACCGCCGACACCAGTGCTGCACCGAACAGCAGCACCCCGGCGCCGGCGCAGCTCGCCCCGACGGCGGCGATGACGTTCGCGGTGTCGAAGCCGTTCCACGCCTCGGGAGCGAGCGCGACGGTGGCGTACCGGGCGGGTGACGCCGCGGCCGACGTGGTCACGTCCACCAGCACCCGGGCGGTCGCCGCCACGCCGAACGCGACGAGCGTGAGCGCGGCGAGGACGGCGGTCCGGCGGTCGACGGACCGCGGACGGACGGGGGTGGGGTGGGGCACCTGCTGACGATAGCCCCGGGGCGGGCGGTTGTCGGGCCTCCAGTTCGGGGTGCACGGCAGGCGGGCCGATCCGACGGAGGTGAGCGTGGATCGGTTCGATCCGGGGCGGCCCGCCCAAGTAACATGGCGGCATGAGCATCCGCGGGAGCTACCGGACCGCCCTGACGTACGGCGCGGTGGGGGCGACCCAGGCGTCGGACCTCATGACCTACCCGCCGGACGGCTTCACGCCGGCCGAGTCGCGCGCGCGGATCGGACACGGCGACCAACGGTTCGAGACCGCCGTGGTGCAGGCGCTCACGTGGCAGATCCAGGAGCGCAGCGGGGTCCGCGTGCGCGTCGAGGAGCAGCCCGACGACGACGAGGTCCGGTACAACCCGGTCACCTTCGACGACGACGGTGTGCCGATCGCCCCGGCGTCCATCGGCACGCCCCGGGTCGAGAAGTTCGCACCCGACGGCACCCCGCTGCTGACCGCGGGCACCAGCGCGACGCTGACGATCCACGCTTTCGGGCAGACCGTGCTGGCACCGGTGCGCGTCGTGTCGATCATCGACGAGCACGACCGCAAGGGGTTCGCCTACGGCACGCTCGAGGGGCACCCGCTCTCCGGCGAGGAGTCGTTCGTCGTCGAGCGCACCCCGGACGGCTCGGTGTGGCTGCAGGTCCGGCAGTTCTCGCAGCCGGCGAGCCGGAAGTGGCGCTTCGTCGCGCCGTTCGTGCGGCGGCAGCAGAAGGTCATGGCGGAGAAGTACCTGGCGGCGCTGCGGGGCGACTAGGCGTCTGGTCGCGGTCTCGCGGTCTCGCGGTCTCGCGGTCTCGCGGTCGCGCCCGCGGTCTCGCGGTCGCGCCCGCGGTCTCGCGACCCCGCTCGCTCCTGCTCCTCAGCGGAGCGGCGGGAGTGCGGCGATCGCATCCTCGATGAGGGCGGCGTCCTGCTGGCAGTCGCGTGCGACCGTCACGGCGTTCGTGTGCCGCAGCGCGTCCACGTCGTAGACACCCGTCGCCACGGCCAGGAAGGGGATGCCCGCGGCGTCCGCGGCCTCACCGTCGCGCGGGGTGTCGCCGACGATGACCGCCCGGGTGCCGACCAGCTCGGCGGCGGCGCGCAGGGTGACCCCGGCCCGCTCGACCTCGGTGTCGCCGAAGTACGAGTGCTCCCAGTCGAAGACGTCGGCGTCGAACCCGGCGCCGGTGAGCTTCACCCGGGCGCGGTACTCGGAGTTGCCGGTGAGCAGGCCGTTGCGCCACCCGAGTTCGGCGAAGCGGGTCAGGAGCGCCTTCGCCCCGGGGACGGGGCTGCGGTGGTCGCCGGAGGCGTGCCGTTCGGCGGTCAGGTCGTGCAGGTGCCGGCTGACCGTGGGGATCAGGGTGTCCTCGAACGCGTGGGCGTGCACGTGCTCGGCGATGAGCCCGGCGTCGGTCCGGCCGTGCTGGTGCCCGACCCGCAGGGTGAGGTCGCGGCCCACCGCCCGCTCGAGGGCGAGGTGGTAGAGGTTGCCCGGGGACGACGCGTTCATCACGAGGGTGCCGTCGATGTCCCACAGGACCGTGGTGGGGACGGGATGGTGCTCCATGGCTCCATCATGACGGAGAATGGAGCCCATGCCGAGTGCTCTCCCGATCGCCGATCCAGCACCAGCGGACGGCCTGATCACCCCGTGGGCGGCAGCGGGCTCCGCTGCCGGGCCGGGGGCTGGTCCCACCGCCGGTGACGTGCCCTTCGGCGTGTACGTGCACGTGCCGTTCTGCCGCGTGCGCTGCGGCTACTGCGACTTCAACACCTACACGGCGTCGGAACTCCGCGGCGTCCGTCGCGACGACTACGCCGGGCACGCCGTGCGCGAGATCGAGTGGGCCGCGACCGTGCTCGACCGTTCCGGTGTGCCGCGGCGGCCGGTGTCGACCGTCTTCTTCGGCGGCGGCACCCCGACCATGCTCCCGGCGTCCGACCTGGCGATGATCCTCCGTGCGATCGACGACACCTGGGGCATCCTGCCCGGGGCCGAGGTCACCACCGAGGCGAACCCGGACTCCGTCGACGCGGCGTCGCTCGAGACGCTGCGGGCCGGCGGCTTCAACCGGATCAGCTACGGCATGCAGTCCGCCGTGCCGCACGTGCTCGCCACGCTCGACCGCACGCACGACCCGCTCCGGGTCCCCGTCGTCGTCGACCTCGCGAAGCAGCAGGGGCTCGACGTCTCGCTCGACCTCATCTACTCGACGCCGGGGGAGTCCCTCGCCGACTGGCGGACCTCGCTCGACGCCGCGATCGCCTGCGAGCCCGACCACGTGTCGGCGTACTCGCTCATCGTCGAGGACGGCACCGCGATGGGCCGCATGGTCGCCCGCGGCGAGCTCCCAGCCCCCGATGACGACCTGGCCGCCGACATGTACGAGCTCGCCGACCAGGTGCTCGGCGACGCCGGCTACTCCTGGTACGAGGTGTCGAACTGGGCGCGCGGCGACGCGCACGCGAGTCGCCACAACCTGTCCTACTGGAAGGGCCACGACTGGTGGGGCGTCGGCCCCGGCGCACATTCCGCCGTCGCCGGCACGCGCTGGTGGAACGTCAAGCACCCGGCCGCGTACGCGAACCGGGTGCTGTCGGGGGAGTCGCCGGCCGCCGGCCGCGAGACCATCGACGACGAGACGCGGTACGTCGAGCGCCTGCTGCTGGCGGCGCGGGTCCGCGGAGAGCTCGCGACGAGCGAGATCCGCCAGGAGGCCCGTGGCCGGGTCGCCGGCCTCATCGCACGCGGACTCGTGGACGGGTCGGCCGCGGTGCGGGGACGGATCGACCTGACCCTGCAGGGTCGCCTGCTCGCCGACGCGGTGGTGCGGGAGCTGCTCGACTGAGGGGCCGGCGCACTGCCGGCTGCGCAGTGCTTGCCGCTTACTGCTTGATGAACTCGATCGAGAGCGGGTAGCGGTAGAACTGGCCCTGGTTCGCGGCGATCGCGGCCATGATGCTGAAGATCAGCGACACGATGCCCGCTGCCAGCACGATCAGGACCCCGACGCCGAACACCGACGTGAGCGAACCGACCACGTAGGCGATGCCCATCGTGATGTGGAAGTTCAGCGCGACGCGGGTGTGCTCGCGGACGAAGCCGCCGCGGTCGCGGAGGACCAGGTAGGCGACCAACGGTGCGATGAAGTTGAAGAAGATGCCGCCGATGTGCGTCAGCGTGGCCCACAGGCGCTGGTCCTCCGGGCTCATCGGCCGGGGCGGGGTGTAGCCGGCGGGGTACTGCGGCCCGCCGGGGTACTGCGGTCCGCCGGGCTGCTGGGGGCCACCGGGGCCGTGGCCGTACTGGCCGCCGGGCTGCTCGGGTCCGGGGCCGTCGGGCTGCTGTCCGTAGGTCATGGCGGAAGCGTATCGGCCGACCGCCCGGAAGTCCCGGGCCGTCAGCGGTCGGGCGTAGGATCAGCAGTCGACACGTCCGAGTGCCAGGTCGATCGGGAAAGGAGGCGCTCGTGGTCAGTGAACGCAGCCTCGAGGTCCTCAAGGCCATCGTGCGCGACTACGTGGCGTCGCGTGAACCCGTCGGTTCGAAGACCATCGTCGAGCGGCACGCCTTCGGGGTCAGCGCCGCGACGATCCGCAACGACATGGCCCTGCTCGAGGACGAGCAGCTGATCGCCGCGCCGCACACCTCGTCCGGCCGGGTGCCGACCGACAAGGGGTACCGCGTCTTCGTGGACCACCTGGCGGGTGCCCGTCCGCTCTCCAGCGCGCAGCGGCACGCCATCGAGACCTTCCTCGGCGCCCCGAACGACCTCGACGAGGTCCTCGGGCGCACCGTCCGGCTGCTCAGCCAGCTCACCAACCAGGTCGCCCTGGTGCAGTACCCCTCGATGGTGCGCGCCCGGGTGCAGCACGTCGAGCTCGTCCGGCTCGGTGACGCCCGGTTGATGGTGGTGCTCATCACCGACACCGCCCGCGTCGAACAGCGCGTGGTCGAGACCGACGTCCCGCTCGACGAAGACTCGCTGGGTGAACTCCGCACCGTGGTGAACGGCGCGACGGTGGGGCTCCTGCTGCAGGACGTCCCGACCGCGCTCCGAGCCGTGCCGCAGCAGCTCCGCCCCGACGCCCAGACGCTCGGCGGGGTCGTCGTCGCCACGCTCATCGAGCAGGTCGCGGCGAACCGGCAGGACCGCCTGCTGATGGCCGGTGCGGCCAACCTGGCGAAGAGCGAGCAGGACTTCTCCGGCGGCCTCTTCCCGGTGCTCGAAGCGATCGAGGAACAAGTCACCCTGCTCCGGTTGTTCGGGGAGATGCAGGTGGACGACATCGCGGTGGCGGCCAGCATCGGCGTCGAGAACGCCGAGTACGGGCTCGACGCCACGAGCATCGTCGCCGGCGGCTACCTGGCCGGTGGCGAGGTGGCCCGCCTGGGCGTCCTCGGACCGACCCGCATGGACTACGGCACGAACATGGCGGCCGTCCGCGCCGTCGCCCGCTACCTGTCCAAGCTCCTGGGCGAACACTGACCAACCGACCGAACCCAACCGACTGAGGGATACGTGGCAGACCACTACGACGTCCTCGGCGTCCAGCGAGACGCCTCCGATGCCGACATCAAGAAGGCCTACCGCCGCCTGGCGCGTGAGCTCCACCCGGACGTGAACCCGGCACCCGACGCCGCCGAGCGCTTCAAGGACGTGACGCACGCGTACGACGTGCTGAGCGACCCTGAGCAGCGGCGCCGGTACGACGCCGGGCCGCAGGCCGACAGCCCCTTCGGCGGTGGCGCCGGTGGCTTCAGCGACATCTTCGACGCCTTCTTCGGCGGCGGCGGTGGCGGCGGCCGTGGATCCGGCCCGCGCAGCCGTGCCGAGCGCGGCCAGGACGCCCTGCTCCGCATCGAGGTCGACCTCGACGAGGTCGTCTTCGGCACCCACAAGGACGTCGAGGTCGACACGGCGGTGCTGTGCGAGACCTGCCACGGCTCCTGCTGCGCACCGGGCACCAGCCCGCGCACGTGCGACATCTGCGGTGGCTCCGGGCACATCCAGCGCCAGGTCCGTTCGCTCCTGGGCAACGTGGTGACGAGCGCCCCGTGCGGCACGTGCCGCGGCTACGGCACCGTCATCCCGAGCCCCTGCCCGACCTGCCAGGGTCAGGGCCGCGTCCGCGCGCGTCGCACCGTGCCGGTGGACGTCCCCGCCGGCGTCGACTCCGGACTCCGCCTGCAGATGCCCGGCCAGGGCGAGGTCGGTCCGGCCGGCGGCCCGTCCGGCGACCTGTACCTCGAGATCCGCGTGCGCCACGACGACGTCTTCAGCCGCGACGGCGACGACCTGCTCGCGACGCTCGAGGTCGGCATGACCGACGCCGTCCTCGGCACGACCACCACGATCGACGGTCTCGACGGTCCGGTCGAGCTCGAGATCCGTCCCGGTGTGCAGAGTGCCGACGTCCTCGTCATCAAGGACCGCGGCATCACGAAGCTGCGCGGGAACGGCCGCGGTGACCTGCGGGTCGGCGTGCAGGTCGTCACGCCGACCAAGCTGTCCCACAAGGAACGGCAGCTGGTCGAGCAGCTCGCGAAGTCGCACAAGACCACCGCCCCGCAGCTCGCCCGGTTCCAGCAGGGCATGTTCGGCAAGCTCCGCGACCGGTTCTTCAACCACTGATGGCGTCGCTGTACCTCGTCGACTCGCTGGACGGCGTCGCCGTCGGTGACCCGGTGTCGCTCGACGGCGCCGAGGGCCGGCACGCGGTCTCCGTCGCGCGCGTCCGGGTCGGCGAGGTCCTGCGGATCGCCGACGGCCGGGGCACCGTGGTCTCCGGTCCGGTGACGGCACTCGGCAAGGACACGCTGGAGCTCGCGGTCGAGACCGTCGAGCACCAGGACGCACCGCGCCCGTCGCTGACACTCGTGCAGGCCCTGGCCAAGGGCGGTCGCGACGAGATGGCCGTGCAGGCGGCGACCGAGATCGGCGTCGACCGGGTGGTGCCGTGGTCGGCCGCGCGCAGCGTCTCCCGGTGGGACGGCGCGAAGGTCGAGAAGGGCCGTGCCCGATGGGCCGCGATCGCGCACGAGGCCGCGAAGCAGGCGATCCGTCCGCGCGTGCCCGTCGTCGCGCCGCTGGTGACGACCGGACAGATTTTGTCCGCGCTCGGGGACGGGACCACCCTCGTCCTGCTCGACCCGACCGCGACCGTGCGGCTCGCCACCTGGGAGCCCCCGACGGACGCCGAGGACATCGCCCTCGTCGTCGGCCCCGAAGGAGGCATCGACGGCGCGGAGCTCGACCGGCTCGAGGCCGCGGGCGCCGTGCGGGTCCGACTCGGCGACAGCGTGCTCCGCACGTCCACCGCCGGACCGGCGGCACTCGCTGTCCTGCAGGCGCGACTGGGTCGCTGGTGAGCCGGACCACGCCGTCGGGCGCGTCCTACGATGGACCCATGAGCAGCAGCACGCCCAGCGTCTTCTCCAAGATCATCGCGCGCGAGATCCCGGCGACCATCGTCGCCGAGGACGACCGTGTGATCGCGATCGAGGACATCGCCCCGAAGGCTCCCGTCCACGTGCTCGTCGTCCCCAAGACCGAGCAGTACGCGAACGTCGGCGAACTCGCAGCGGGCGACCCCGACCTGCTGGCCCACGTCGTCGCCACCGCGCAGCGCATCGCCGACGAGCGCGCCGACGGCCAGTTCCGACTCGTCTTCAACACCGGCGAAGCCGCCGGTCAGACCGTGTTCCACGTGCACGCGCACGTACTCGCAGGTGAACTGCAGGAAGGCACCCTTGCCGGTTAACGAACCAGTACAGCCCACCGCCGCCGACGACGAGTCCGTCTCGGTCTCGCTCCAGGTCGACGGCATCGCCATGGTGCAGCTGCTCGGTCCCCAGGACCGTCTGCTCAAGACCGTCGAGCGCCAGTACCCGGGCGTCCGGGTCGTCGTCCGTGGCAACGAGGTCACGCTGACCGGGCCCGAGCGCGACGTCGCACGCGCGAAGGCGCTCGTCGACGAGCTCGTCGGCATGGTCCGGCGCGGGCAGGAGATCGGCCCGTCCGACATCCCGATGTCCGCGCGCATCCTCGACGACGACCGCAAGCCGTCCGACACCTTCGGCACCCCGATCGTGTCGAGCCGCGGCAAGTCCGTCCGCCCGAAGACGGACGGGCAGCGCGCCTACGTCGACGCCATCGACGAGCACACCATCACGTTCGGCATCGGTCCGGCCGGTACCGGCAAGACGTACCTGGCGATGGCCAAGGCCGTGCAGGCGCTGCAGCGGCGCGAGGTCAACCGGATCATCCTCACCCGTCCCGCGGTCGAGGCCGGCGAGCGGCTCGGCTTCCTGCCGGGCACGCTCACCGACAAGATCGACCCGTACCTGCGCCCGCTGTACGACGCCCTCAACGAGATGATGGACCCGGAGCTGGTCCCGAAGCTCCTGGCGGCCGGCACCGTCGAGGTCGCCCCGCTGGCGTACATGCGTGGCCGGACCCTCAACGACTCCTTCGTGGTGCTCGACGAGGCGCAGAACACCACGCCCGAGCAGATGAAGATGTTCCTGACCCGGCTCGGGTTCGGTTCGAAGATGGTCATCACGGGTGACATCACCCAGGTCGACCTGCCGGGCAACGTCTCCGGTCTCCGGCTCGTGACGCGCATCCTCGACCAGGTCGAGGACATCCACTTCGCCCGTCTCGGCAGCGAGGACGTGGTCCGCCACACCCTCGTCGGCCGGATCGTCGACGCGTACACGGTCTACGACGAGGAGCGCCTCGCCGAGCAGGCCGGGCAGCGTCCCGGTGGCCGTGGCACCGCCCCGGTCGGCAACCCCGACGGAGCGAACCGCGCCGAACGCCGTGGGCGCCCGCCGCAGGACCGCGCACGACCCCCGTACCCCCAGAACGACGCCCGAGGAGGCACCCGGTGAGCATCGAGCTCAACAACGAGTCCGGCGTCGAGGTGGACGAGGCCGCGATCCAGCGGCTCGCCGCGTTCGCCCTGGACGCGATGCACGTCCACGCCGATGCCGAGCTCGCGATCGTGCTGGTCGACGAGGGCGCGATGGAGCAGCTGCACGTCCGGTGGATGGACGAGCCCGGACCGACGGACGTCCTGAGCTTCCCGATGGACGAACTGCGCCCCGGCACCGAGGACGACCCCACGCCTGCCGGGCTGCTGGGCGACATCGTGCTCTGCCCGCAGGTGGCCGAGGAGCAGGCGAAGACCGCCGGGCACTCGAGCACCGACGAGATGCTGCTGCTCACCTGCCACGGCATCCTGCACCTGCTCGGCTTCGACCACGCCGAGCCCGACGAGAAGGCCGAGATGTTCGGCATCCAGGGCGAGATCCTGACCGCCTTCGCCGCCCAGCACCGAGGGCGGTAGCCGGTGGTCGTCGTCGCCGGACTCCTCGCGGTGGCGCTGGGGCTCGTCGTGCTCGGCGGGCTCCTCGCCGCGAGCGACGCCGCACTCTCGGTGGTCTCCCGTGCCGACCTCGAGGAGATCGCCAGGGGCAACAAGCGCCGCCGTGCCATCGAGGCGATCGCTGACGACGTCGGGGCGCACGTCAACGCGCTGAACTTCTTCCGGGTCCTCGCCGAGACCGCGGCTGCGGTGCTCGTGACGATCGCCCTCGTACGCGCCTTCGACAGCTGGTGGATCGCACTCGTCGTCTCCGCCGCGATCATGACCGCGGTGTCGTTCGTGCTGGTCGGGTCGAGTCCGCGCAGCGTGGGACGCGCCCACGCCGAGCGGCTGATCGGTGCGACCGGCGGCATCGTCCGTGGGGTCCGCATCGTGCTCGGTCCGCTGGCCGGGCTGCTCGTGCGGATCGGCGACCGCGTCACCCCCGGCCGCGGCCGGAGCGCCTCCACCGTGTCGAGCGAGGAGCAGCTGCTCTCGCTCGTCGACGAGGCCACCGAGAGCAACGTGCTCGAGGACGAGGACCGCGAGCTCATCCACTCGGTGTTCGAGTTCAGCGACACCCTGGTGCGCGAGGTCATGGTGCCCCGCACGGACATGCTCACCGTCGACGGTGCGGAGACGCTGGCCGCGGCCATGGAGCAGTTCCTGGCCGCCGGGGTGTCCCGGATGCCGGTGACGGGCAAGGACAGCGACGACGTGCGGGGGGTGCTCTACCTGCGCGACGTTGCGCGGTGGCTGTACGAACGGCCGGCGTCCCGCAGTGAGCGGGTCAGCCGGCTGCTGCGGCCCGCCGAGTTCGTGCCGGAGTCGAAGCACGCCGACGACACCCTGCGGCACATGCAGGTCGCCAAGAACCACCTGGTGCTGGTGGTCGACGAGTACGGCGGTGTCGCCGGGCTCGTGACCATGGAGGACCTCATCGAAGAGCTCGTCGGCGACATCTCCGACGAGTACGACCGCGCCGTCGTCGACCGGACCGAGGTCGAACCGGGCATCTGGCGGATCTCCGCTCGACTGCCGATCGACGAGCTCGGCGACCTGTTCGGCATCGAGCTCGACGACGACGACGTCGACACCGCCGGTGGCCTGCTCACCAAGGAGCTCGGACACCTCGCCGTCTCCGGCGACACCGTCACCGTGTCCGGGGTCGTCCTGACCGCCGACCGGGTGGAGGGCAAGCGCCGCCACCTCATCACCGTGCTCGCCGAGCGCACCCACGCCCTGGCCGACGTCGAGGACGCCTTCGACGACGCCGAACCCACCACGACGGGAACCACGCACGCATGACCGACCCCGACACCACCCAGGCCGGCTCGGAGAAGCCCTACCGCGCGGGCTTCGTCTCGTTCGTCGGCCGTCCGAACGTCGGCAAGTCGACGCTGACCAACGCCCTGGTGGGCGAGAAGGTCGCCATCACCTCGTCGAAGCCGCAGACCACCAGGCGCGCCATCCGCGGGATCGTGCACCGGCCCGACGGCCAGGTGATCATCGTCGACACCCCGGGCGTGCACCGGCCGCGCACCCTGCTCGGCGAACGGCTGAACGACCTCGTGCAGTCCACCCTCGGCGACGTCGACGTGATCGGGTTCTGCGTGCCGGCGAACGAGCCCGTCGGTCCCGGCGACCGGTTCATCAACGACACGCTCGACCAGTACCCGCGCGCCAAGAAGATCGCGATCGTCACGAAGATCGACAGCGCCTCCAAGGACCGCGTCGGTGAGCAGCTGCTGGCCGTCTCGAAGCTCCGCGACTGGGACGCCGTGGTGCCGACCTCGGGCACCAGGGGCATGCAGCTCGAAGACCTGCTCGGCGTGATCACCGCCCTGCTCCCCGAGTCGCCGCAGCTGTACGACTCGAGCGCGGTGACCGAGGAGACCGACGAGGAGCGCATCGGGGAACTCATCCGCGAGGCTGCGCTCGAGGGTGTCCGTGACGAGCTGCCGCACTCGCTGGCCGTGGTCATCGAGGACATCGTCGAGCCCGACGCCGACGACGACGCCGACGGCCCCCTGCGCATCTTCGCGAACCTGTTCGTCGAGCGGGACAGCCAGAAGGCGATCGTCATCGGACACAAGGGCGAGCGTCTGAAGGACGTCGGTTCCCGGGCCCGCGTCGAGATCGAGTCGCTGCTCGGCGGCCGGCACGTCTACCTGAACATCCGCGTGAAGGTGGCCAAGGAGTGGCAGCGTGACCCGAAGCAGCTCGGACGCCTCGGCTTCTGACCGTCCGCCGCTCGCACCCCGGGTCATCCGGGCGAGGGACGCGGGGACGAGCGACCCGCCGTACCGTGGACGGGTGTTCCGTCCCATGCTGCGCGCGCAGGTCATCACCGACCTGCTGATCGCCGTGTTGCTCGGCGGCCTCGTGCTGGTCGCCAGCGGGCGCGGGCTCGACGGGCCGCTGTCCGTGGTCACCGTCGTCGGGATGACCGGCGCCCTGGCGATCCGGCGTCTGTCACCCGGGCTCGCCCTGGCTGTGGCGTGGGTGTTCGCGGTCTTCGAGATGGCCACCCTGCAGGTGCCGGACGTGTCGAACGCCTTCATCGCCGGCGTCATGTACACGACGAGTGCCTACGGCAGCCGCCGTGTGCGGCTGGCCGGGCTCGTGTCGGCGATCCTCGGGTCCGTGGCGGCGGCGGCGTACATGGGCTTCGACGACTACCAGAACCGCCTCACCTACGAGACCACCTCGACGTCGGTGCCGGAGTCGCTGCAGGTCACCCTGTCGTTCTTCGCCGTCGTCCTGCTCCTGCTGCTGCTCCCGTGGCTCGCCGGACTCGTCGTCCGGACCCGTCGCTCGGCGAGCATGAGTCGCGAGGCCCAGCTGCTAGCCGAGCGTGACGCCGCGCGGGCCGATCGGGCCGTCGCGGTCGAGCAGGAGCGCGTGCGGATCGCCCGTGACATGCACGACATCGTCGCGCACTCGCTCGCGGTCGTCATCGCGCAGTCCGACGGTGCCCGGTACGCCCTGAAGGCCGACCCCGCGGTGGCCGACCAGGCCCTCAGCACCATCTCGGCCACGGCCCGCCGAGCCCTCGGCGACGTGCGCGAGCTCCTCGGCGCGCTCCGGCACGAGCAGGGGACCGCGCCGACGCCCGAGATCGACGACATCGACCGGCTCGTCGACGAGATGCGGCAGCTCGGGCTCGACGTACGGGTGGAACGCGAGGGCGACCCCGCCGGGCTGCCCACCACCACGCAGCTCGCCGTCTACCGGATCGTGCAGGAGAGCCTGACGAACGCGTACAAGCACGGTGAGCCCGGCAGCCCGGTGCGTGCCGCCCTGACCTACCGGCCGGACACGGTCGAGATCGCCGTCGTGAACCGACGCGCGGACGACGGGGTCCGCGGCCCCGGCACGGGCCACGGCCTGGTCGGCATGCGCGAGCGCGCCGTCATGACCGGCGGCACCATGACCGCCGGGGCCCGAGGGGACGACTTCGCGGTCGCCGTCCGGATGCCGACCGTCCCGGCCAGCGGGCAGATGCCCCGCGGCCGGATCACCCCGACCGAGCAGGAGCGCACCGCCCGATGACCACGATCCCGACCGACGAGCACTCGATCCGTGTCGCCCTCGTCGACGACCAGGCGCTGTTCCGCACCGGCATCCGGATGCTCATCGACTCACAGCCCGACCTGCGGTTCGTCGGCGAGGCGGGCGACGGTGCCGAGGGGGTCGAACTCGTCCGACGGACCCGTCCCGACGTGGTGCTGATGGACGTCCGGATGCCCGTGATGGACGGCATCACGGCGACCGGTCACATCGTCGAGCAGTCCGGCACCGACGGTGCGAAGGTCCTCGTGCTGACCACGTTCGACTTCGACGAGGCCGCCGCCAAGGCCATCCGCGCCGGTGCGAGCGGCTTCGTGCTCAAGGACGCCGACCCCGAGTTCCTGCTCGCGGCGGTCCGGACCGTGCACGCCGGCACCGCGGTGTTCGCCGCGTCGGCCACGCGGGAGCTCCTGCGGCGGTACGACGACTCGGTCGGACGCGCTGCCGCCGTCCCCGCGGCGTTCGCCGACCTCACGCCGCGTGAACGCGAGATCTTCGACCTGGCCGCCCGGGGGTTCAGCAACAGCGAGATCGCCCAGCACGAGTACGTCAGCGAGGCGACCGTGAAGACGCACATCTCGCGGGTCCTGACGAAGCTCGAGCTCCGGGACCGGGTGCGCCTCGTCGTCTTCGCCCACGAACACGGGCTCGTCACCAAGGCCGACTGATGCCGGGTCATCCGCGGGGATGACCCCTCCACAGGCAACCGAGCCGAGCGGACGATCCACAGGAGCCGAGCGGGCGACGCGGGACCGGACCGCTGACCGCCATGGTGGATGCATGACCACGAGCCACGCCCCGATCATCCGCCTCGACCACGTGTCCAAGCACTACGGCGACGACGCCCGACGTGTGACCGCGCTCGACGACGTCAGCGTCGACATCGGCGCGGGGGAGTTCACCGCGGTGATGGGCCCGTCCGGGTCCGGCAAGTCGACCCTCATGCACGTCGCGGCCGGCCTCGATGCCGTGTCCGCCGGCCGGATCCAGATCGACGGCGTCGACATCACGGCCCTGGGCGACAAGGACCTCACCGAGCTGCGTCGTCGTCGGCTGGGCTTCGTGTTCCAGTCGTTCAACCTCGTCCCGACGCTCGACGTCAGCGAGAACATCCGCCTGCCGTTCCTGCTCGGTGGGCACAGGCCCTCGCACGAGGAGACCGCCTGGATCGACCGGCTGGTCGAGATGCTCGGGCTCGGCAACCGGCTGACGCACCGGCCGCACCAGCTCTCCGGCGGGCAGCAGCAGCGCGTCGCCATCGCACGGGCGCTCGCTTCGCGGCCGGCGGTGGTCGTCGCCGACGAACCGACCGGCGCGCTCGACTCCCGCACCGGGCGCGACGTGCTCGCGATCCTCCGCGGCGCCGTCCAGGAATGGGGCCAGAGCGTCGTCATGGTCACGCACGACCCGGTGGCGGCCGCGAACGCCGACCGGATCCTGTTCCTGGCCGACGGCCGGATCGTCGCCGACCGCCCCGCGATGGACGCCGGCGCGATCTCCACGACGATGCTCGGGATGGAGGCAGCAGCGTGAACGGCATCCGATCCTTCGCCCCCACCGTCCTGGTCGCGGCCCTCGGCACCACGTTCGGTTCCGCCCTGGTCATCGCACCGGGGATCGTGACCGAGGCGCTCCGAGCCGCCGGGGTCGCCGACCTCGGACCGATCAAGGCGATCCTGTCGGTGGTCGGGTGGCTGTTCCTCGGCATCGCGCTCTACGTCGGCGCGATCGTCACCGCGAACACCTGCGCCACCCTGATCGCCGGGCAGACCCGGATCATCGCGCTGCAGCGGCTCGTCGGTGCGACCGGGGCGACCCTCCGTGCGCGGATCACCCGCACCGGCCTGGTCGTCGGCGTGCTCGGCGGGGTCGTCGGCGCCGTCGTGGGCACCGCGCTCTCGGCCCTGTTCGTGGTCGTCCTGCGGGGCAACGGGGTCCTGCCCGACGCCGAGTACACGTACGTCCCGTGGGAGCTGGTCCTGCCGGTCGTGGCCGTCGTCCTCGCCACCTGGGGTGCCTTCGCTGCCGGGTCGCGCCGCGTGCTCACCGTCACACCGCTCGAAGCCCTGTCGTCGTCCGTCGAGCCGAGCCACGACGACGTCCGGTCCGGTACGGCCCGCAAGGTCTGGGCGATCGTGCTCATGGCCGGCGGCGCGGTGCTGATGCTGCTCGGGCTCGCGGTGAGCTCGCTGTCCCCGGTCGCGGTCCTTCCGGCGGCGCTCGGCGGGTTCGTGTCCTTCGCGGGGGTCGCCGTGGGGGCGACGATCGTGATGCCGCCCGTGCTGCAGCTCATCGGCCGCATCGGCTCGCACGACCCCGTCGTCCTGCTCGCCGGACGGAACGCGATGCGGGCGCCGGGGCGGTCCTCGCGGGCGACCATCGGGCTCGTCATCGGCGTCACCCTGCTCGTCACCTTCGCGGTGGCGCTCGGCATCATGCAGCACGTGCTCGAGACCGAGATGCGCGCCATGAGCGCGGGGAGCGCCACCCCCGAGATGATCGAGGCGCAGCGGGACCTCTTCGTGCAGATCAACGCCGTCGTCAGCGTGATCGTCGGGTTCTCCGCCGTGATCGCCGCCGTCGGGGTCGTGAACGCCCTGGCGCTCGGGGTGCTCCAGCGTCGACGCGAACTCGGGCTGCTGCGGGTGCTCGGCCTGACCGGCGCGCAGGTCCGACGGATGATCGTGACCGAGGCCGTGCAGATGGTCGTCGCGGCCGTCGTCTCGGGGCTCGCACTCGGCACGCTGTACGGCTGGGTCGGCGGGCAGACGCTGCTCGGCTCGCTCGGGACGCCCGTGGCACCGGTGCTGCCGCCGCTGACCATCGGCATCGTGGTGATCGGCGCGCTGGTCCTGGCGGTCGTCGCCACCATCGCCCCGGTGCGGCGCGCGATGCGCGTCCCGCCGACCGAGGCGCTCGCGGTCGACTGACCCGTCGCCCTGGTCGCACCACGCGACGACACGGGAGGCCCGGTGCCAGCTGGCACCGGGCCTCCCGTGTCGTCGTGTGGTCGCGCCGACGTGCCCTGCCCGGCTCCGCCACGCCGCTCACGTCCGCCGAGGTGTCACGAACCGTCGTCTGGACGCGGCCCGGGCGACAGATCCTGACCGCTCGGCGACCGGCGCGCGGCAGGTCTCGACCACTCGGCACCTCCCCGGCACCCCACCCGGCACCCACCCGGCACCCACTCGGAACCCCGTTCGACGGCACCGGGCGGTCCCGCGTCACACGCTTGCGCCAGCCTGGTACACCGGTGCTACCGTGGGTCCCGATGTACTCGGCACTCCTCCTCCTTCGCTGCCGCGACGAGGCCTGACACTCCGGCCCACCTCGTCGCGGAGTCCGTCGTGGCCGCACCACAACAGCTCACGAACACGCGACGAAAGCGAAGAACGATGCAGAACACCCAGCAGCCCTCCGGGATGCCGATCCACAAGTACGTCCCGTTCCACGAGCAGATCAGCGTCGACCTGCCGGACCGCACCTGGCCCACGAAGCGCATCGACAAGGCGCCGCGCTGGTGCGCCGTCGACCTGCGTGACGGCAACCAGGCCCTCATCGACCCGATGGACGCCGAGCGCAAGCGGGCGATGTTCGACCTCCTCGTCCGGATGGGCTACAAGGAGATCGAGGTCGGGTTCCCCAGCGCCTCGCAGACCGACTTCGACTTCGTCCGGTCGCTGATCGACGAGGGCGCGATCCCCGACGACGTCACCATCCAGGTGCTGACCCAGGCGCGCGAGCACCTCATCCAGCGCACCTACGAGGCGATCGACGGCGCGAAGCAGGCCATCGTCCACCTGTACAACTCGACGAGCATCGTGCAGCGCGAGGTCGTCTTCCGCACCGACGTGCAGGGCGTGGTGGACATCGCGGTCACCGGCGCGAAGCTCTGCAAGGCCGCCGAGGCGACGCTGCAGCACGACACGACGATCTACTACGAGTACTCGCCGGAGTCCTACACGGGCACCGAACTCGAGGTCGCACTGGAGATCTGCAACGCCGTCCTCGAGGTCTTCGAGCCGACGCCCGAGCGCAAGGTCATCATCAACCTGCCCGCCACCGTCGAGATGGCCACACCGAACGTCTACGCCGACTCGATCGAGTGGATGTCCCGCCGCCTCGCCCACCGCGAGGACGTCATCCTGTCGCTGCACCCGCACAACGACCGCGGCACCGCGGTCGCGGCCGCCGAGCTCGGCTACATGGCGGGCGCCGACCGCATCGAGGGCTGCCTGTTCGGCAACGGTGAGCGCACCGGCAACGTGGACCTGATCGCCCTCGGGATGAACCTGTTCACGCAGGGCATCGACCCGGAGATCTCGTTCGCCGACATCGACCAGGTGAAGCGCACGGTCGAGTACTGCAACCAGCTGCCGGTGCCCGAGCGCCAGCCGTGGGCGGGCGACCTCGTGTACACGGCGTTCAGCGGCTCGCACCAGGACGCCATCAACAAGGGCTTCGAGGCGATGAAGGCCAAGGCCGCCGCCGCGGGCAAGGACATCGACGAGATCGAGTGGGCGGTGCCGTACCTGCCCGTCGACCCGAAGGACATCGGCCGGTCGTACGAGGCCGTCATCCGCGTCAACTCGCAGTCCGGCAAGGGCGGTGTGGCGTACCTGCTCAAGACCGACCACGCCCTCGACCTGCCCCGCAAGCTGCAGATCGAGTTCTCCGGCGTCGTGCAGCGGCACACCGACACCGAGGGCGGCGAGTTCTCGTCGCAGCGCATCTGGGACGTGTTCCAGGACGAGTACCTGCCCGCGTCGATCGACGACGAGAAGTGGGGCCGGTACGAGCTCACCAAGACGGCGACGTCGAGCGACTTCGAGGGCACGACCTCGCTGTCCGTGGCACTCCGGGTCGACGAGAGCGCGGTCACGGCCGAGGCCGTCGGCACCGGTCCCATCGACGCGTTCCTGAAGGTGCTCGCCGAGCAGGGCGTCCAGGTCACGCTGTACGACTACTCGGAGCACACGATGAGCGCCTCCGGTGACGCGAAGGCCGCGTCCTACGTCGAGCTCGACGTCGACGGCGTGCGCCTGTGGGGCGTCGGCATCGACGCCGACATCTCGACGGCGTCGCTCAAGGCGATCGTGTCCGCGGTGAACCGCGCGGTGCGTGCGGGGGCCACGGCCGGCGCGCCGGAGCTCGTCTCGGCCTGAGACGCGACCAGCCCTGGAGGCGCGGTGCGGGTCCGTCCCGCACTGCGCCTCCCGTCTGTGCCTGGTCTTTCCCCCGTCACGCGCGATGGCAGGTCGAATCGGGCGTACCTGGTCGATTCTTCCGACCAGGTACGCCCGATTCCACTCGGTACCCCGAGCCCCCGCCCCGCAGCACACGCGGCTGTCGGCGGGGCGGGGGATACTGGGGGCATGCCGCTGTACCGGGACGAGTGCGTCGTGTTGCGCACCCACAAGCTCGGTGAAGCCGACCGCATCGTCACGATGCTCTCGCGGCAGCACGGCAAGATCCGCGCCGTGGCCAAGGGCGTGCGGCGGACGGCGTCGAAGTTCGGCAGCCGCCTCGAGCCGTTCATGGTCGTCGACGCCCAGTTCTACGAGGGCCGTTCGCTCGACATCGTCACCCAGGCGGAGTCCCTCGGCGCGTACGGGGCCCAGATCGTCGCCGACTACGGCGCGTACACCGCGGCCAGCGCCATGGTCGAGACCGCCGACCGACTGAGCGAGGCCGACGCCGGGCTGCAGCAGTACCTGTTGCTCGTCGGGGCGCTCCGCTCGTTGTCGCGGGGTGAGCACCAGTCCAGCGCGACCCTCGACTCGTACCTGCTCCGCGCGATGAGCATCGCGGGGTGGGCCCCCTCGTTCAGCGACTGTGCGGTGACGGGGGAGCCCGGCCCGCACTCGGCGTTCGTGGTGCAGCTCGGGGGTGTCGTCGCCGACCGTGCGGCACCACCGGGGACCCCGCGGCTCGACCCGGCGACGCTCGGGGTGCTCGGCTCCCTGCTCGCCGGTGACTGGGCGACGGTCGACGCCACCGACGAGCGGACGCGTTCGCGGGCCTCCGGCGTGGTCGCGGCCTACGCCCAGTGGCACCTGGAACGATCGCTCCGGTCCCTGCCGCACGTCGACCGCTCCGAACACCCGATGCCGGTGCCGCAGACCCACGGCGGACCCGAGGCGACGGCGCGCGCGGTGGCCTCGACCCCGGCACCCGCCGTGCCCGAGCCCGATCCTGATCCCGCTGTCGAAGGAGCCCCCACCGCATGAGCCCCCGCCGCCCCGACGACGTCGAACCGTTCCGCCCGATCGACTGGACCGGCGAGACGCCCCCGGCGATCCCGGCCCGGTTCGTGCCGGAGCACGTGGCCATCGTCATGGACGGCAACGGCCGGTGGGCGAACGGCCGTGGCCTGACGCGGATCGAGGGGCACAAGGCAGGCGAGGCCTCGCTCCTCGACGTCGTCGCCGGGGCGATCCAGATCGGCGTCCGGCACGTGTCGGCGTACGCGTTCTCGACGGAGAACTGGAAGCGCTCCCCGGAAGAGGTCCGGTTCCTGATGGGCTTCAACCGCGACGTCATCCGCGGTCGCCGCGACCAGCTGCACCAGTGGGGCGTCAAGGTGCGGTGGGCCGGCCGCCGTCCGAGGCTGTGGCGGAGCGTGATCGACGAGCTCGAGACCGCCGAGCGGATGACGGCGGGCAACGACGTCCTCACGCTGACGATGTGCGTGAACTACGGCGGCCGGAACGAGATCGTCGACGCCGTGCGGGGCATGGCCGAGGACGTCGCCGCCGGACGCCTGAAGCCGAGCCAGGTCACCGAGAAGGCACTCGCCAAGCGCCTGTACGTGCCCGAGATGCCCGACGTCGACCTGTTCCTCCGGAGCTCGGGGGAGCAGCGCACCAGCAACTTCCTGCTGTGGCAGTCTGCCTACGCCGAGATGGTGTTCCTCGACCGGCTCTGGCCGGACTTCCGTCGCACCGACCTGTGGGGTGCGATCGAGGAGTACGCCAGCCGCGACCGACGCTACGGCGGCGCGGTCGACACCCCGACGGCCTAGCCCGAGCCCGGGCCCAAGCCCGAGCCCCGAAGCCCGGCCCCTCAGCCCGGCAGCGGCCCCTCGAGCAGGTGGGCTGCGGAGCGCACCGCGTCGAGCGCCGCACGGACGCTCGGCACACGGTCGGCACCACGCGCGACGACGACCTCGACACGCCGGGCGAGCTCGTCGTCCACGGGGTCGATCGCGACACCGGCGGGGATGACCGTCGTCGCGAGTGCCAGCCGGGGGAGCAGCGCCACCCCGAGCCCGGCGGCGACGAGCCCCACCACGGCGGCCGCGTTGTCCGTCTCCAGCACGATGTCCGGCGTGAACCCCGCGCTCGCGCACGACGCGAGCAGGTGCCCACGGCAACGCGGGCAGCCCCCGATCCACCGGGCGTCGTGGTGGGACGCGAGGTCCACGACGGTGGAGCCGGCGGGGCGGAGTCGCGCAGCGCCTCCTGGCTCGATCGGCGTCACCAGCGCGAGCGGGTCGCGACCGAGTGCCCGGGTCACGAGGCCCGGGTCCGGGGTGGTCCCGACCTCGTCGCCGACGTAGGTGAAGGTCAGGGCGACGTCGACCTCGCCGCCGCGCAGCAGGTCGAGTGCCTCGGGTGGCTCGACCTCGACGTACGAGGTCGTCACGCCGGGCGCCGTCGCGGCGAGCCGGGCGAGCACCGCGGGCACGAGGGCGGAGGACGCGCTCGGGAACCCGGCGAGTCGCACCCGGCCACGGCTGAGTCCACCGACGGCGTCGAGGTCCTCGCGCGCCGCGGTCAGCGCGGCCTGGACGTGCAGGGCGTGGTCGGCGAGCACTTGCCCCGCATGCGTGAGGGTCGCACCCCGTCCGCCCCGCAGGACCAGCGCGTGGCCGAGGCGCTGTTCGGCCCGGGCCAGCAGCTGGCTGACGGCCGGCTGGCTCGACCCGAGTGCGGCGGCAGCGCGGGTGATCGACCCGCCGTCGGCCACGGCGCGGAGGACCCGGAGCAACTGGGGATCGATGTCGTCCATCACCCGATGTTATCGGTGACACAACGAACCGGCTCTGGCGTGATGGGGCGGGAACGAGGACGCTGTCCGCATGGACTCCTTCCCGGCCGGCCGCGGCTACCTGGCGGCGTGCACCGCGGGCCTGCCGACCCGCGGCACCCTCGCCGCCCAGCGCGCCGACCTCGACGCGTGGTCCCGGGCCGAGACGTCGCCCGCCCGGTACGGCGCGCTGGTCGAGCAGGGACGTGCGCTCTTCGCCGCGCTGGTCGGCGTCCCGGTGGAGCGCGTGGCGACGGGATCGCAGACCTCGGTGATGGCCGCGGTCGTCGCCGACGCGCTGCCGGACGGCGCCGAGGTGGTCGTCCCCGACGGCGACTTCAGCTCGGTCGTCTTCCCGTTCCTCGCCCAGGCGCACCGCCGCGTCCGGGTCCGGAGCGTCCCGCTCGAGCGGCTCGCGGCGTCCGTCGGGCCCGACACCGCCCTGGTCGCGTGGTCCGCGGTGCAGTCCGCGACCGGCGTGGTCACCGACCCCGACCCGGTCGTGGCCGCCGCCCGTCGTGTCGGCGCCCTGACCCTCTGCGACCTCACGCAGGCCGCCGGCGTGCTGCCCGTCGACGCCGCAGCGTTCGACGTGACGCTCACGCACACCTACAAGTGGCTCTGCGCTCCGCGCGGCGTCGCCTTCATGACGCTCTCCGACACCGCCCTCGGCCGGCTCCGCCCGGTGCAGGCCGGCTGGTACGCGGGAGCGGACGTCTGGTCCTCCTGCTACGGCCCCGCCATGCACCTGGCCGACGACGCGCGTCGCTTCGACGTCTCGCCGGCCTGGCAGGCGTGGCCCGGTGCCGTGGCCGCGCTCGAACACGCGGTCGCGCTCGACCAGCGGGCGGTCTGGAGGCACGCCACCGGTCTCACGGATCGGCTGTGCGACGCCCTCGGGTCGCCCCGGCAGGGCGGCGGGCAGGCGATCGTGACGTTCGCGGACGCCGACGGGGCGGCCCTCCGGGCACTCACCGCCGCGGGCGTCACCGCCTCGGGGCGTGCCGGGCGACTGCGCATCGCGTTCCACCTGTGGAACGACGAGTCCGACGTGACCGACGTCGTGGCCGCGCTCGGCGGGGTGGGGCCGGGCACGTCGGCGAGGTGAGCGTGGAGGGCGGACCCGTGGCGGGCCTCCCGGGCCAGGATCGCCGGTAGTCTTGCCCGGACCGTTTCCGCACCGAGCACCCAGCTCGGCGACCTCTGGAGCACCCTTTGGCACAGCCCTCCCGTCTCGACAGCGTCATCGCCCTGGCCAAGCGCCGCGGCTTCGTCTTCCAGTCGGGTGAGATCTACGGAGGCTCCCGCTCCGCATGGGACTACGGGCCCCTCGGTGTGGAGCTCAAGGAGAACATCAAGCGCCAGTGGTGGCAGCGGTTCGTCCGGGGCCGCGGGGACATGGTCGGCCTCGACTCCGCGGTGATCCTGCCCCGCAAGGTGTGGGAGGCCTCCGGGCACGTCGCGACCTTCACCGACCCGCTGGTCGAGTGCCTGCACTGCCACCACCGGTTCCGCGAGGACCACCTGCTCGAGGCGTTCGAGGCGAAGAAGGGCCGCGCCCCCGAGGGCGGCATGGCCGAGATCGCCTGCCCGAACTGCGGCACCCGCGGCGAGTGGACCGAGCCCCGCGAGTTCTCCGGGATGCTCAAGACCTACCTCGGCCCGGTCGAGTCGGAAGAGGGCCTGAACTTCCTGCGTCCCGAGACGGCGCAGGGCATCTTCGTCGACTTCGCGCAGGTCGTCACGACCAGCCGCATGAAGCCCCCGTTCGGCATCGGTCAGGTCGGCAAGGCGTTCCGCAACGAGATCACGCCCGGCAACTTCATCTTCCGCACGCGCGAGTTCGAGCAGATGGAGATCGAGTACTTCGTGCCGCCGGCCTCGGCCGAGGAGCACTACGAGCAGTGGATCGCCGACTCGGTCGCGTTCTACACCGACCTCGGCATCGACCCGGAGAACCTGCGCCGCTTCGACGTGCCGGACGGCGAGCGGGCGCACTACTCCGACGCTACCGCCGACATCGAGTACCGCTTCGGCTTCACCGGCTCGGAGTGGGGCGAGCTGATGGGCGTCGCGAACCGCACCGACTTCGACCTGAACAACCACATCGAGGCGTCCGGCCAGGACCTCCGGTTCTTCGACCAGGCCGCCAACGAGAAGTACGTGCCGTACGTCATCGAGCCGTCGTTCGGGCTGACCCGTGCACTCATGGCGTTCCTGCTCGACTCGTACCACGAGGACGAGGCCCCGAACGCGAAGGGCGGCGTCGACAAGCGCACGGTCCTGCGCCTCGACCCGCGCCTGGCCCCGGTGAAGGCCGCCGTCCTGCCGCTGTCGCGCAACGAGCAGCTCTCGCCCGTCGCCCGCGGGCTGGCCGACGACCTGCGCAAGAACTGGAACGTGGACTTCGACGACGCCGGTGCCATCGGCCGTCGCTACCGTCGCCACGACGAGATCGGCACGCCGTTCTGCATCACGGTCGACTTCGACACGCTCGAGGACAAGGCCGTCACGGTGCGCGAGCGCGACACCATGGGCCAGGAGCGCGTCTCGCTCGACCAGCTGCAGGGGTACCTGGCGCAGCGGTTGCTCGGCGCGTAGGGGTTCCGCGGCTCCGCAAGACACCGGTGTTCGTGTGTTGCACACCCGCAGCAGGGTGTTCGACCTGCGAACACCGGTGTTTTGCTGCCAGCGGCGGGAATGCGCGCCGCACGAGCGCGTTGGGGTCAGCATGAACGACTCCGTGAAGGTCGATGTCTGGTCGGACATCGCCTGCCCCTGGTGCTACATCGGCAAGCGCAAGTTCGAGGCCGGCGTCGCCGCGTTCGGCGCCTCGAGCGAGGGCCGCCCCGTCGAGGTCGAGTACCACTCCTTCGAGCTCAGCCCGGACACCCCCGTCGACTTCGAGGGCACCGAGGCCGAGTTCCTGTCGGGCCACAAGGGCATGCCCGTCGACCAGGCGCAGCAGATGCTCGACCAGGTCACCGCCATCGCCGCTGGCGTCGGTCTCGACTACGACTTCGAGGCCATGCACCACACCAACACGGTGAAGGCCCACCAGGTCATCCACCTCGCCAAGCAGCACGGCAAGCAGCTCGAGATGGTCGAGCGTCTGTTCACCGCCTACTTCGAGCGCGGCGAACACGTCGGACAGGAGTCCTCGCTCGCCGACCTGGCGGCGGAGATCGGCCTCGACCGCGACGAGGTCCTCAGCACCCTGCGCGACGACGCCCAGCTCGCAGCGGTCCGCGCCGACCAGGCCCAGGCGCAGGCGTACGGGATCAACGGCGTGCCCTTCTTCGTGATCGACGGCAAGTACGGCGTCTCCGGCGCCCAGGACCCCACGGCGTTCGAGCAGGTGCTCCGCCAGGTGGTCGCGCTCCGCGAGACCACGCCGGAGGAGGTCGCCTCGGCGGCCGAGCGCGCTGCGGACGACGCGAGCGCGGACGTGGCGGTGACCCGATGACGGACATGACCATCAGCGACCAGGGCGCGGTGCGCCTCCAGGCCGTGACGTCGGTGCCCTCCGTACCGGACGCGATCACGGGACTGCCGGGCGCGTTCGGTGGTTCGGGCGTTCCCGGTCTGGAGGCCCGTCCCGCGTTGCTGACGCTCGTCAAGCACGGCGGTGCGCCGGTCTGCGAGGGCGACGCCTGCCTGATCGACGCCGGCTCGTTCGCCGGGGCCGAGGGCGACTGGTCCGAGGTGCCGGACTGACGGCTGCGTCAGTCGCGCTGCGGTTCCTCGTCGGTGATGTCGGCGACGGTCGCGCCGTAGGCGGCGATGAGCGCGTCGGCGTCGACGAAGGCGCTCGCACCGTGCCGGCCGGCGCCCAGGGCGACCCGGCGGCCGACGATGCGTTCGTCGGCGTACACCGGCAGGTCGCCCGTGGCACCGATCGGCGTGATGGTGCCGCGCTCGTAGCCGGACGCTTCGAGCGCCGTGGTGGCGTCGGGCATCGAGAGCTTGTTGACGCCGACGACCGTGCGGAGCTTCTTCCAGGCGATGCTGCGGCCGCCGGGCACCAGGGCGAGCAGGAACCCGCCGTCGTGGCGCTTCACCACCAGGGTCTTGACGATGTCGCCGGGCTCGATGCCGAGCAGTTCGGCGGCCTCGTGCAGGGAGTTCGCGGCCGGGCGCTCGACCACTTCGACCGGCAGGCCACGGGCCTGGGCGTCGGCGTCGAACCGGGTGCTGGCGTCGGTCGTCATGTGGAGAACGCTACCGGCGCGCACCGACGTGGGAGAATGGGAGACGTATGACGATCACTGACGCACCCGGGACGGCGACCCGTCCGGCGAAGCCCCTGCGCATCGGCCCCATCGAGGTCGACGTGCCGGTCGTGCTCGCGCCGATGGCGGGCATCACGAACATGGCCTACCGCCGGCTCTGCCGCGAGTACGGCGCCGGCCTGTACGTGTGCGAGATGATCACCTCGCGCGCGCTCGTCGAACGGACGCCCGTGTCGATGCAGCTCATCCAGCACCACGAGTCCGAGACCCCGCGGTCGATCCAGCTGTACGGCGTCGAGCCGAACACCGTGGCCGAGGCGGCGACGATCCTCGTCGGTGAGGACCGTGCCGACCACATCGACCTCAACTTCGGCTGCCCCGTTCCCAAGGTGACGCGGAAGGGCGGCGGCGCGGCGCTGCCCTGGAAGCTCGACCTCTTCCAGGAGCTCGTCACGAAGACCGTGCGTGCCGCCGGTGACGTCCCCGTCACGGTGAAGATGCGCAAGGGCATCGACGAGGACCACCTGACCTACCTCGACGCCGCACGCATCGCGCGCGACGCCGGTGTCGCCGCGGTGTCGCTGCACGCCCGCACCGCGAACGAGCACTACTCCGGGCACGCCGACTGGTCCGCGATCGCCACGCTGAAGGAGACCGTCACCGACATCCCGATCCTCGGCAACGGCGACATCTGGTCGGCCGCCGACGCGCTCCGGATGATCGACGAGACCGGCGCCGACGGCGTGGTCGTCGGGCGTGGCTGCCTCGGCCGCCCGTGGCTGTTCGGCGACCTGGCCGCGGCGTTCCGCGGCGAGGGGCTGCGGTACATGCCGTCCCTGGGCGAGGTCGCCGACGGGTTCCGCCGGCACGCCGAGCTGCTCGTCGAGTTCTTCGGCGACGAAGAGCACGCCTGCCGCGACATCCGCAAGCACGTGGCCTGGTACTTCAAGGGGTACCCGATCGGCAGCGACGTCCGGGCCGGCCTGGCGATGGCGTCGAGCCTGCAGGAGATCGACGACTTCCTCGGCCAGCTCGACCACGACGCGCCATACCCGGGTGCCGATGCCGAGGGGCCGCGCGGTCGTGCCGGGCACCCGAAGCGCACCGCCCTGCCCGACCGCTGGCTCGAGAGCCGCGACGTCGACTCCGAGTTCCGCAAGGTCCTGGCCGCCGCCGAGCTGCACCACAGCGGCGGATGAGCGCCGCCGCCTCGTACGGCCCGGCCGACGCGGAGCGCTGGCTCCCCGAAGAACACGGCAACCGCCGCTCGGACTTCGCCCGTGACCGCGCCCGACTGCTGCACTCCAGCGCCCTCCGGCGTCTGGCCGCCAAGACCCAGGTGCTCAGCCCGACGGCTGGGCTCGACTTCGCCCGCAACCGGCTGACCCACTCGCTCGAGGTCGCGCAGGTCGGCCGCGAGCTCGCCAACTCGCTCGGGCTCGACCCCGACGTGGTCGACACCGCGTGCCTGGCGCACGACATCGGGCACCCGCCGTTCGGGCACAACGGCGAGACCGCCGTGAACGCCTGGGCCACCGGGATCGGCGGCTTCGAGGGCAACGCGCAGACGCTCCGGCTGCTGACGCGGCTCGAGCCGAAGGTCTACGGCGTCCGGCCGGGTTCCGACGTCGACCGTCCCTACGGGCTCAACCTGACCCGCGCGTCGTTGGACGCCAGCTGCAAGTACCCGTGGCCGGCGGCGCAGGGGGTCTCGGAGTCGTCCTCCGGGCGCACCAAGTTCGGCTTCTACGACGATGACCACGACGCCTTCGAGTGGCTCCGCGCCGGCGCCCCGCGTCGCCAGCGCTGCATCGAGGCGCAGGTCATGGACCTCGCCGACGACATCGCGTACTCGGTGCACGACTTCGAGGACGCCGTCGTCGCCGGGTTCATCGACGTCGCGGCCCTGGGTGACCGCGTCGGCGAGAACGACATCGTGAGCGCCATGCACGCCTGGGTCGGCGACGACCTGAGCCGCGACGAGCTGCTCGAGGCGTTCGACCGCCTGCGCGAGTTGCCGCTCTGGATGACCGCGTACGACGGCTCCCGCCGTGACGCCGCACGCCTGAAGAACCTGACGTCGCAGTTGATCGGGCGCTTCGCGCGCACCGCCACGACGGCCACCCGTGAGTCCTACGCCTCGGGGTCGCTCGTGCGGTTCGCCGCGTCGGTCGTCACCCCGCCCGAGATCATCGGTGAGATCGCGGTGCTCAAGGGCATCGTCGCGGCCTTCGTGATGACCCAGGGCGACCGTCAGCCCGTGTACGAAGACCAGCGCCGCGTGCTCACCGAACTGCTCGACGCGCTGGCGGCGACGGGGGCGTCCGACCTGGAGCCCGGCTTCGCCGCCGACTGGCACGCCGCGGGCGACGACGCCGGCCGACTGCGCGCCGTCGTCGACCAGGTCGCGAGCCTGACCGACCAGGGTGCACTCGCGTGGCACCGACGTCTGGTGGTGGGTGACCGTGAACCGGTCCACATCGCCGTCTGACCGGTCCGCCGACGTCGGTCCCACGAACTAGGATCGAGGGGTGGCTGGCAGGATCGCGCGGAACGACATCGACGAGGTCCGCTCGCGTGTCAACATCGCCGACGTCGTGGGCGACTACGTCACGCTGAAGCACGCGGGCGTCGGGTCGATGAAGGGCCTCTGCCCCTTCCACGACGAACGCTCCCCGTCGTTCCACGTCCGGCCCCAGGTCGGCCGCTACCACTGCTTCGGCTGCGGTGAGGACGGCGACGTCTTCAGCTTCATCATGGCGCAGGACCACACCACCTTCGCCGAGGCCGTCGAGCGCATGGCCGCGAAGATCGGCTTCACCCTGCACTACGAAGAGGGCGACGGGCCGCGCACCGACTACAACACCCGTGCCCGGCTGATCGCCGCGAACGAAGCCGCGCTCGAGTACTTCACGGGGCAGCTCACCACGGCTGCCGCCGACCCCGCCCGCCGGTTCCTGGGGGAGCGCGGGTTCGACCCCTCGGCCGCCCAGCACTTCGGCGTCGGGTTCGCCCCGAAGTCCTACGACATGCTCAAGGACCACCTGCGCGGGCGCGGCTTCACGATGGAGGAACTCGTGTCCGCCGGCCTCGTCAGCCAGGGTGACCGCTCGCCGTACGACCGGTTCCGCGGGCGCCTGATGTGGCCCATCCGCGACGTCACCGGGGCGACCATCGGCTTCGGGGCGCGCCGCCTGCTCGAGGACGACAAGGGTCCCAAGTACCTCAACACGCCCGAGACCCCGATCTACCACAAGAGCCAGGTGCTCTACGGGCTCGATCTGGCACGCCGCGACATCTCGAAGCAGAAGCAGGTCGTCATCGTCGAGGGCTACACCGACGTGATGGCGTGTCACGTCGCGGGCGTCACGACGGCCGTCGCCACCTGTGGCACGTCGTTCGGCGTCGACCACATCAAGGTGCTTCGGCCGATGCTCGGTGACCTGGCCGGCGCCGACCCGAACGCCAACGGCGAGGTCGTGTTCACGTTCGACCCCGACGAGGCCGGGCAGCGCGCAGCCTCGCGTGCCTTCGCCGAAGAACAGCGCTTCGCCGCGCAGACCTACGTCGCCGTGGCGCCCGGTGGGCTCGACCCGTGCGACCTCCGGCTCGCCCGCGGTGACGACGCGATCCGCCGACTGGTCACGAACAAGCGCCCGATGTTCGAGTTCATGATCCGCCGCACGCTCGACGGCCACGACCTCGAGACCGTCGAGGGGCGCGTCGGTGCCCTGCGCGCTGCTGCGCCCGTGCTCGCCGGCATCCGCGACCGCTCGCTCACACAGGGCTACGTGCGCGAACTCGCCGGCTGGCTCGGCATGGAGATCCCCGAGGTCCGTCGGTCGGTCGAGACCGCCCGGCGTCGTGCGGGGTCCGCTGCCCAGGACGACCGGTCCGCGGGCTCGGGGCGCGACGGCCGTGCCGGAACCGGCACCGACGGGGCCGACACCCCCGACGAGCCCGTCGCCGGGATCCGCTCGCTGCCGAACGACCCGATCAGCCGCATGGAGCGCGACGCCGTGATGGCGATGGTGCAGCAGCCCACGTCCGTCGGGGCACCGATGCTCGGGCTCGCCGCGTCGGCCACGTTCTCGACGCCGATGCTCGCCGCCGTGCGGGACGCCGTGGTCGCCAACGTCGACGTCATCGGCGCGGGGGACTGGCTCGACCGGCTGCTCGCCGACGTGCCGGCACCCCTCCGCACCCTGACGCACGAACTCGCCCTCGCACCGATCCCCGCGCGCAACGCGGAGGACCTGGCGGCCTACTGCCGGAGCATCGTCGTGGCCCTGGTCGAGCGCGACCTGCTCGCCCGCAAGGCCTCGTTGCTCGGACAGCTGCAGCGCGCTGACCCGCACGAGCAGGCCGAGCGCCGCGCCGAGATCCAGCGGCAGCTCGTCGACATCGACGGGCAGCGTATGCGGTTGCGCGCCGACGCCGAGGCGTCCTAGGGCTCTTCCCGCGCTGTTGGTGGGCGCGGGGTCGCACGACGCGCCGCGTGCGTCTCGCCGAGGTCGCGCGAACTGTCGCGCGGTGGGGCTGCGAGCGGCTGCTGGTTGTGTCGGCGATGGCGTGAGTGGTCAGGACGTGCCGCGTGTGGGGCGTCGAGTGGTCGCAAAGCGTCGGTTGGCCGGGGTCCGGCCGACGGGACGTGACCGCTCGGGGCGGGACGGGCGGGGAGTCGTGACCGGTCGGCGGGGGCGAGGGGCGGGACGGGCGCGGGGCGGACGCGGGGCGGGCCTCCCGGCCGGGGGTGAAGTCGCACGACGCGCCGGGTGCGTCTCGCCGAGGTGGCACGAACTGTCGCACGGGGGGGGGGCTGCGAGCGGCAGGTGGTGCGACCTCGGGTGCGTGAGTGGTCGGGACGTGCCGCGTGTGGGGCGTCGAGTGGTCGCAAACCGTCAGTTGGCCGGGGTCCGGACGACGGGACGTGACCGCTCGGGGCGGGTCGGGCGGGGAGTCGTGACCGGTCGGCGGGGGCGAGGGGCGGCGCGGACGTGGGTCGGGCGGGGAGTCGTGACCGGTCGGCGGGGGCGAGGGGCGGGGCGGACGCGGGGCGGGCCTCCCGGCCGGGGGTGAAGTCGCACGACGCGCCCGGCGCACCCCCGAGGTCGCGGGAACCGTCGCCGGGCGTCCCGTGGGACGGCAGCCCCGGCACTTTCAGGGTGGGAAGGGCAGGAACGGCCGGTAAACCAGCGCCGTACGCCCCAGGTTGCACCACGCAACTTTCGTGCGTGACGCGCCGCTCGACTCCGGCGGAATCATGCATCACGCGGCAGGCCCGTGCATTACAGCGGTGTAAACAAATCGCCCCCGGTTCGTTCTGTTCCGTGACAGGGTGATACCAATGAGCGTTCCTGGCCGGGCACACAGACGTTCCACCCTCCGGCTCAGGACTCTTGCAATCATGACCAGAGAGGCAGCGGACATGGCATCCGTGACCAAGTGGGGCAAGCGCGGCATCGCGCTCGGCGCCGGTGCAGCAGCGACGGCGCTGGTGCTGACCGGCTGCGCGAGCAGCAGCGTGAGTGACACCGAACTGAACGGCCTGAGCATCGGGACGACGGACAAGATCACGTCCCTCGACCCGGCCGGTTCCTACGACAACGGCTCCTTCGCCGTGCAGAACCAGGTGTTCCCGTTCCTGATGAACACGCCCGTGGGGAGCCCGGACGTCGAGCCGGACATCGCCACGAAGGCGGAGTTCACGAACCCGACGACCTACGAGGTCACCCTCAAGGACGGGCTCGAGTTCGCGAACGGCAACAAGCTCACGTCGAGCGACGTGAAGTTCTCGTTCGACCGCGAGCTGAAGATCAACAACGAGAACGGTCCGCAGTCGCTGCTGGCCAACCTCAAGAGCATCGACACCCCGGACGACACCACCGTGGTGTTCAACCTGGACCACGCCGACCAGACCTGGCCGCAGGTGCTCTCGAGCCCCGCGGGTCCGATCGTCGACGAGGACGTCTTCAGCGCGACGAAGCTCACCAGCGCCGACGACATCGTCAAGGGCAAGGCCTTCGCCGGGCAGTACCAGATCAGCTCCTACAAGGAGAACGACACGATCCAGTACAAGACCAACCCGAAGTACGACGGCCTGCTCGGCAAGGCGAAGACCGACGAGGTCACCGCCAGCTACTACACCAAGGAGACCGACCTCAAGCTCGCCGTGCAGAAGGGCGACGTCGACGTGGCGTACCGCTCCCTGACGCCGACCGACATCTCGGACCTGCGCAAGGACGACTCCCTCAAGGTCACCGACGGCCCCGGCGGCGAGATCCGCTACGTGGTCTTCAACTTCAAGACCCAGCCGTTCGGCACCGGGCAGGACGACGCCGACGAGGCGAAGGCCCTGGCCGTGCGTCAGGCTGCCGCCGACGTGGTCGACCGTGCCCAGCTCGCGAAGGAGGTCTACAACGACACCTTCACCCCGCTCTACTCGATGGTCCCGGACGGCCTGACCGGCGCGGTCCAGCCGTTCAAGGAGATGTACGGCGACGGCGACGGCGGCGCGGACGTGGCGAAGGCCAAGAAGACGCTGTCGGACGCCGGTGTCACGGGCAAGGTGCAGCTCGACATCCAGTACGCGCCCGACCACTACGGTTCGGCCTCGGACGACGAGTACGCGCTGCTCAAGCAGCAGCTCGAGGACTCCGGTCTGTTCACCGTCAACATCCAGTCGACGGTCTACACGACCTACGCGCAGGAGCGCACCAAGGACGCCTACCCCGTGTACCAGCTCGGCTGGTTCCCGGACTTCTCCGACGCCGACAACTACCTGTCGCCGTTCTTCACCAAGGAGAACTTCGTCCAGAACCACTACGACGACCCGGAGATCCAGGACCTCATCGCGAAGGAGCAGGCCGAGTCCGACACGGACAAGCGTGCTGCCCTGATCGAGCAGGCCCAGGAGCGCGAAGCCACCCAGATCTCGACGCTGCCGCTGCTGCAGGGCAAGTCCGTCGCGGTCGCCGGCAAGGACGTCAAGGGCCTGACCCTCGACGCCTCGTTCAAGTTCCGGTACGCCACCCTGAGCAAGTAGCACCAAGCCCCACGTGCAGGCCGCGGGCGTTCCCACGAGGAACGCCCGCGCGCCTGTGCAACGGCGACGAAAGGCACACACCCCGTGACCCTCAGCACTCCCGAGGCGACGCAGGACGTGAACGGCACCGATCCCACCAAGCCACAGGCACAACGCAGTGCCAAGAACAGTGGCGGCGGACTCGGCCGGTACATCCTCGTCAGGTTCCTCCTCATCATCCCGACCGTCTTCATCCTGGTGACGCTCGTGTTCTTCCTGATGCGCGTCATCGGGAACCCGATCACCGCATCGGTCGGCGGTCGTCTCACGCCGAGCCAGCTGCAGGAACGCCTGCACGCCGCCGGGTACGACCGGCCGGTGCTCGTGCAGTACTTCGAGTACCTCGGCAACATCCTGCGCGGTGACTTCGGCACCTCGTCGACGGACAACCGTCCGATCACCGACATCATCGTCACGTACGGCGGCGCGACCGCGGAGCTCGTGTTCTACGCGCTCATCGTCGCGCTCGTGCTCGGCATCCCTCTCGGCATGCTCGCCGCGTACACGCGCGACAAGTGGCCGGACGTGCTGCTCCGTGCGCTCGCGATCCTGACCTACGCCACGCCGGTGTTCTTCGGTGGTCTGCTGCTCAAGCTCGTCTTCTCGGTGTGGCTCGGCTGGCTGCCCCTCGGCGACCGTGCCTCGACCCGGGTGTCGCTCATCCTCGACGGCATCCCGGGCGCGAGCGGCATCTACATCATCGACGCGCTCCGCACCGGCAACGCCGCGGTCATCGGCGACGTGCTGCAGCATGCCGTCCTGCCGGCGCTGACGCTCGGTCTGCTCACGGCGGGCATCTTCCTGCGCCTGGTGCGCGCGAACATGATCGGGTCGCTCGGCTCGGAGTACGTCGACGCCGCCCGGTCCCGCGGCGTGCGCGAGTCGCGCCTCGTCCGCACCCACGCGTTCCGTCCGGCCCTCGTGCCGATCATCACCGTGATGGGGCTGCAGATCGCGATGCTCCTGGGTGGCTCGGTGCTCACCGAGACGACCTTCGGGTGGCGCGGCCTGGGCTTCGAGCTCAACCAGTACCTGTCGGCCCGTGACTTCGTCGCGGTGCAGGGCATCGTCGCGATGCTGGCGGTGATCGTCGCGGTGACCAACTTCATCGTCGACGTGGTCGCCGCCCTGATCGACCCGAGAGTGAGGTTCTGACGATGGTCGACACCACCCTCGTCGACCGCCACGAGCCGCTCTGGAAGCGGCTCCCCGTGGTGGTCCAGCTCCGCCGGAGCACCGGCTGGCAGCGCGCCATGCTCATCGTCGGCGTGGTCATCTGCGCCCTCTACCTGCTCGTCGCGGTCTTCGCACCGCTCCTCGCCCCGTACGGCTTCGGTCAGCTGCAGGGCGCGGACGGGCAGAGCTTCCCGCGCACCGGCGAACCGAGTGCCGAGCACATCTGGGGAACCACGGTCGGCGGCTTCGACGTGTTCAGCCGCGTGCTCTACGGCGCCCGCACGGCCGTGCTCGTCGTCATCGTCGCCGTGATCGTCTCGATCATCGTGGGCGTCCTGCTCGGCATGGTCTCCGGGTACCTGGGCGGCTGGCTCGACCGCGTCCTGGTGGTCGTGGCCGACGCCATCTACGCGTTCCCGTCGCTGCTGCTCGCGATCATCGTGTCCATCGTCATCTCCGGCGGCAACTCGAGCTACTCGGGCGGCATCATCGCGGCGGCGATCTCGATCACCGTCGTGTACGTGCCGCAGTACTTCCGCGTGGTCCGGGCCGAGGCCGTCCGGCTGAAGAACGACGCGTTCGTCGAGTCGGCGCGCGTGATGGGCACGAACCCGTGGCGCATCATGACGCGGCACGTCCTGCGGAACTCGACGCGTTCGCTGCCGCTCATCCTGACGCTCAACGCGAGCGACGCGATCCTGACCCTGGCCGGCCTCGGTTTCCTCGGGTTCGGCATCGGCCCGACGTCGGGCGCCGAGTGGGGCTACGACCTGAGCCGCGCGCTCTCGGACGTCGCGAGCGGTGTCTGGTGGACCGGTGTCTACCCGGGTGTCGCGATCGTGGTGCTCGTGCTCGGCGTGACCTTCATCGGCGAGAGCCTGAACGACATCTCCGACCCCCGCCTGCGTGCACGCCGACGCCTGAAGCAGCTCGTGTCCACGCGCGAAACACGCGAGACGCGCGAAACGCGCGACCCCGAGGCACCCCGCGACACGCGCGACGCCGCGGCACCGCGCACCGCCGGGAACGACACGGAAGGGACGGGCGCATGACCCCGACCACCCGCCTGCAACCGGGCGACACCACCACCGAACCGGTCGTCGTCGTGGACGACCTGACCGTCACGTTCGCGACCGACGGCGGCGCCGTCGACGCGGTCAAGGGCGTCAGCCTCGACGTCCGCCCCGGCGAGGTGCTCGCCCTGGTCGGCGAGTCCGGCTCCGGCAAGTCCGTCACGGCGCGCAGCATGCTGCGGCTCATGCCGGAGACGGCGACGCTCGGCGGCGCGGTGCTGCTCGACGGCACCGACGTGGTGAGCGTCGGCGCGCAGAAGCTCCGCAGCCTGCGCGGAACCGCCGGGGCGATGGTGTTCCAGGAACCGTCGACCGCCCTCAACCCGGTCTTCACCGTCGGGTGGCAGATCGCCGAGGGGCTCCGCGCCCACGGCGGTGTGTCCAAGAAGGAAGCTCGGGCGAAGGCCATCGACTACCTCGGTCGCGTCGGCATCCCCGACCCCGAGACCCGCGTCGACCACTACCCGCACCAGTTCTCCGGCGGGCAGAAGCAGCGCGTGGTCATCGCGAGCGCACTGGCCCTCGAGCCGAGCGTCATCATCGCGGACGAACCGACGACGGCGCTCGACGTGACGGTGCAGGCCGAGATCCTCGACCTGCTGCGCCGCTGCCGCGACGAGTTCGGCACCGCGATCGTCGTCATCACGCACAACATGGGTGTGGTCGCCGACCTGGCCGACCGCGTCGCCGTGATGTACCAGGGCGAGATCGTCGAAGAGGCCACGGCGTCGGCGCTGTTCGCGACGCCCCAGGCCGACTACACCAAGCGGCTGCTCGCGGCGGTGCCCCGGCTCGAGGCGTCCACCGGGGTGGCCCGGCGCGCCGCGATCGCCGAGGACGTCACCCCGCTGGTCGAGGCGAAGGGGCTCGAGATCGAGTACCCCGGGCGGCTCGGCTCGCCAGCGTTCAAGGCGGTCAAGGGCGTCGACCTGGCGATCCGTCCGGGCGAGGTCCTCGGCCTGGTGGGGGAGTCCGGCTCCGGCAAGACCACCATCGGCCGGGCCATGGCGGGCCTGACGAAGGTCACCGGCGGCTCGCTCAAGGTCCTCGGCGCCGAGATGCTCGGGTACCGCGAACGCGACTTCAAGCACCTGCGGAAGGACATCGGGTTCGTGTTCCAGGACCCGGCGACCTCGTTCAACCCGCTGCTGACGATCGCCGAGTGCGTCGCCGAGCCGCTGGTCGTGCACCGGGAGGTCTCGAGTCCCCGCGCTGCACGCAAGCGGGTGGACGAGCTGCTCGAGGCCGTGCAGCTGCCGGCCGCGTACGGCGACCGCTACCCGCACGAGCTCTCCGGTGGGCAGCGCCAGCGCGCGTCGCTCGCCCGGTCGCTCGCGCTCCGGCCGAAGCTGCTCATCGCCGACGAGCCGACGAGTGCGCTCGACGTCTCCGTGCAGGCGCGCGTGCTCGAGCTCTTCCTCGAGCTCCAGCAGGACCTCGGCTTCGCCTCGCTGTTCATCAGCCACGACCTCGCGGTCGTCGGCGCGCTCTCCGACCGGATCGCGGTGCTGTACCGCGGTGACCTGGTCGAGACGGGCACGACGGCGCAGGTCCTCGGCGCGCCGCAGCACCCCTACACGCAGCGGCTCCTCGCGTCGTTGCCGGTGCCGGACCCAGCCGAGCAGGCGGAGCGACGGCGTACGCTGGAGCGACTGGAGCACGCCGGGTCCTGACCCGACGTGACCCACCCTGGAGGCCCGGCCAGCGTCGTCGACGCACGCCGGCCTCCAGGGTGGTCGGCTCCACTGCTGTACGCACGACGGACCTGCCAGGGCGGTCCGTCGCGAACCGCCGCCAGGGGGCGGCGTGGAAGGGGACCCATGATCGCGGTCAACGGACCGGCGGTCGTCGCGGACGACGTGTCGATCGAGTACCGGGGCGGACGCGGGGGCGAGTCCATCCGGGCCGTCGACGGCGTGAGCCTGACGGTCCGGCAGGGGGAGATCCTCGCCCTGCTCGGTGAGTCGGGCTCGGGCAAGTCGACCTTCGCCGCCGCCATCGCCGGCCAGCTCGGGTCCCACGGCGAGGGCGAGGGAGCCCTCCGTCGACACATCGTCGGCGGCGAGCTCACCGTGCTCGGCCAGAAGACCCGGGGCCTCCGCCCCTCGTCGCGCAAGCTCGAACGGCTGAGCGGCCGGATCGGCTACCTGCCGCAGGACGGCGCCGACCGGCTCAGCCCGGACCTGACCGTGGGCGAGGCCGTCGCCGAACCGATCTACGCACGCGACCGCCGGTTCGACCGGCGCGAGGCCGGGCTCATCGTGGCCCGGCTGCTCGACGCGGTGCACCTGCCGCTCGGGGCGATGCGCCTGAACACGTGGGAGCTCTCGAGCGGGCAGCGCCAGCGTGTCGCCCTGGCGAAGGCGCTCGTGCTCGAACCCCAGCTGCTGGTCGCGGACGAACCGGCACGCGGCGTCGACGTGCTCGTGCGGCAGTCCGTGCTCGAGGCCCTGGCGGCGCTGCAGCGCGGCCGGCAGTTCTCGGCCGTCGTCGTGTCCAGCGACCTGCGCGAGGCCCGCGCCCTCGCCGACCGTGTCGCCGTGATGGCCGATGCCCGGCTCGTCGGGCTCGGCACCTTCGACGAGGTCCTCGACAACCCCGTCGACCCCTACGTGAAGACCCTCGCCTCGACCGCGGCCCGCGGGGTGAAGCGTCGGCCGGCACCGAGCACGTCCCGCCGTTCGTCGGCGCCGCGCCGTCCGCTCGCCGCCGGCACCGGCCCGCGCACCGACCGGCCCGAGGGCCTGTGAGCGCCGCGAAGCCGGCCCGCGGGCACCGGGCAGTCGTCCCCACCGCCCGCACGCCCCTGCCGATCCGACCCCCGGAGTCCGGCCCCGTCGCGGTGCTGCCCGCGCCGGCCGACCGGCCCGTGAGTGCGGCCCCCGAGGTCAGCGGGACCGTCGGACCGAGCGACCTGCACGCGCGGGTCGTGACCGAGGCCGGCGGGACGGTCGGGCCGCTCGGCCCGGACACCCGCGGCATCGTCTGGCTCGACAACCGCGATCCCGCCGGCCTGGACGAAACCCTGCGCCGGCACTCCGCCGTCGGGTGGGTGCAGCTGCCGTTCGCCGGAGTCGACGCCTTCGCACACCTGATCCAGGAGCACGGCGACCGCGTGCTGTTCACGTCGGCCAAGGGTGCCTACGCGGAGCCGGTCGCCGAGCACGCGCTGGCGTTGACCCTCGGCACGCTCCGGGTCCTGCAGAAGCGCGCTCGTGCGTCGTCGTGGGCGACCGAGCCCGAGGGGGTCTCGCTGTACGGGCGGAACGTCGTCGTGATCGGTGCCGGCGGGATCGCGCTCGAGTACCTCCGGCTGCTCGCGCCGTTCGACGTCGACGTCACCGTCGTGCGCCGCTCGCTCGACCCCGTCCCGGGAGCCGCGCGGACCGTCACCACCGACGAGCTCGACCAGGTCCTGCCCGACGCCGACGTGGTGATGATCGCGGCGGCGATGACCTCGGGCACCGCGAAGCTCTTCGGTGAGCGGCAGTTCCGGATCATGAAGCCCTCCGCCCGGCTCGTGAACATCGCGCGCGGCGGACTCGTCGACACCGACGCCCTGGTCGCCGCGCTGCGCGCCGGGGAGATCGCCGCGGCCGGCCTCGACGTCACCGACCCCGAACCGCTGCCCGACGGGCACCCGCTGTGGTCCGAGCCCGGAGCCGTCATCACCCCGCACCAGGCCGACACCCCGGACATGGTCGCGCCCCTGCTGGCCGAGCGCGTCCGGTTGAACGCCACGGCGTTCCTCGGGGGCGACGGCGAGGGCTTCGTCGGCGTCGTCGACCCGGTCGCCGGGTACTGACCCGGGGGCTCCACCACGCGGCGCGCCCGGGCGGCGTGTCCGATGCGGTGGACGGCGCCAGGGTCCTGCTATGCTGTTACCCGTTGTTCGCACGTCATTCGCCAGCGAACAGTGATCCTCGATAGCTCAATTGGCAGAGCAGCCGGCTGTTAACCGGCAGGTTGTTGGTTCGAGTCCAACTCGGGGAGCGACAGGTCCTCATCCTTCTGGATGGGGACCTTTTGCGTTCCCGCTGCCGAACTGCAGTTGCACACCAGCGCACCTGCGCACCGGATCCGCAGCGTTCGCGCGGCTCGTGCCCGGTCGATGCTGTTAGCGTTCACAGGTGCACCGTTCCCGTTCGCCTCGACTCGCGCTCCTGGGCGTGGTCGTCGCCGCGACGGCGGTGCTCACCGGCTGCAGCAGTGTCGGCCCGGACACCGATGCCTCCGAGGACCCGACGAGCTCGGACACGGGGCTGGGCTCAGGCGCGTCGCCGGTGGTCTTCGCGTTCGTCTGCGACCGCGGCGGATCGGACAGCGAGACCTACACGACCTACTCGGCGGTGTGGGATGCCGAGCGTACCGACTGCTCGGCGAAGCGCCTGACCGGCTCGGTGCCGTCGAGCCAGCAGCAGGCCGCGGTGACCGTGGCGCGTGGCGACGCGACCCTGGTCGAGCTCGCGAGCGCCTGCGCGGTGCGCGGCTCGGACCCGTGGACGTCGGCGGTCGCCGACGAGCGCGGTGCGCACGTGGCCGCAGGCCTCCTGCGGTACTGCCCCGGACACCCGGAGACCGACCACCTGCGGGACGCACTGGCGGCCTACCGGGGCTGAGCCGGGCCTCCAGACCGACCGCCGCACCCGCGACGGGCCGACGGCGGCAGGACGGGCGTCAGCCCTCGGGGTGGTCGCGACCCGGCAACCAGGACTGGCCGGGTCCGCCCCAGCTGCTCTTGCGGATCGCCTTGGCGACCTGCTTGCCGTAGGGGTGCACCAGGCGGTCGGCGTAGAGCCAGCCGTCCAGGTGGTCGTACTCGTGCTGGAAGATCCGGGCCAGCCAGCCGTGCGCCTCGACCTCGAACGGGGTGCCGTGCTCGTCGAAGGCCCGCAGCAGGGCGCTCTCGGAGCGGCGGAGCGGGAACCGCTCGCCCGGGATCGAGAGGCAGCCCTCGGACTCCTCGTCCTCGTCGAGCTCCTCGACGGACTCGGGGACCGGGGGCGTGATCCACAGGACCGGGTTGACGGCGGCGCCCCGGTGCAGGACGTCGTCGTCATCGGTGTAGGAGTACACGAACAGGCGCTTGCCGACACCCACCTGCGGTCCGGCCAGGCCGACGCCGGGGGCCAGGTCCATGGTCTCGAGCATGTCGGCGACGAGGGTGCGGAGGTCGTCATCGAACGCGGTGACCTCGGCTGCACGCTCGTGCAGGACGGGTTCGCCGGTGATGCGGATCGGGAGAACGGCCATTCACCCAGGTTATCCGGCGGGGGACGGTAGCCTCGACGCGTGACGACGGACCTCCAGCTGCCGGACGCCGTGAGCAACCTCACGCCGTTCCAGGCGCTGATGATCCCGGTGGCCCTGATCGGTGCGGTCTTCCTGTCGCTCGGGGCGCAGTTCCAGAGCCGCGGGGTGCAGCGGGTCGAGGCGCGTCTCGGTCGGCAGTCGAAGGGGCTGAGCGTCAGGCACGTGGTCGGGCTCGTCTCGAGCGGTTACTGGGTGCTCGGCACGCTCATGCTCGGCATCGCGGTGGTGCTCCAGCTCATCAGCATCACGTTCGCCCCCCTGATCGTCGTGCAGCCGCTGGGTGCCGTGGCGTTGGTCATCACGACGTGGTTCTCGTCGCGGTCGTCGGGTGTGCCGCTCGGTCGTCGTGCGCGGCGGGCCGTGTGGACGTGCATCATCGGTGTCGGCATCTTCGTCGGGATCGCGGCGTTCGTCGGGCACGAGAGCGCGATCACCCGCCAGCAGCTCGTCACCGTGCTGGTGATCCTGGCCGTCGTGCTGGTGCTCGTGCTGGTGTCGTTCCGTCTGGTGGCCAAGCACCGCAGTGCGCTCTACTACATCGTCGGGGCGGGGGTGCTCTACGGGTTCGTGGCGACGCTGGCCAAGGTCGTGCTCAACCGGTTCGTGAACGGCACCTTCGACTGGCTGACCGTGCTCGCGATCGCCGGCGTGGTCGTGGCGGCGTCGCTCGGCGGGTACTTCGTGCAGAACGCGTACTCGAGCGGGTCGGCCGACCTCGTGATCGCGGGGCTGACGGTGATCGATCCGATCGTCGCGGTCGGCATCGGCGTCATCGTGCTCGGCGAGGCCTCGGGGGCGCCGTTGTTCGCGGTGGCTGGGTTCGTGGTCGCCGCGGGCATCGCCATCACCGGGGTGTTCCTGCTCGCCAAGCACCACCCGCAGACCCGGGCCTGACGCCGCGCGCCCGGTGGTCGCCGCCCTCATCCGCGCGGCTGACGCGACCGTCGATCCTGGTGCGATAGCGTCACTGCCGACCAGCCATCGCCCACGAGAGGACGAACTCAGCCGTGTCAGGAGACGCCACCACCGCCACCGCCGGACCGACGGGTGCGACGGGCGGTCACCGACCGTTGCGCGTGCTGATCGCAGCGGACACCTTCGCCCCCGACGTCAACGGCGCCGCCACCTTCGCCGAGCAGCTCGCCGTCGGTCTCGCCGAGCGCGGGCACGAGGTCCACGTCGTGGCCCCGGCCTCGAGCCGCCAGTACGGCACCTTCGACGAGGAGCACCACGGCGTCACGCTCGTCGTGCACCGCCTGAAGTCGTACAAGTGGCCGCTGCACCCGTGGCTGCGCTTCGTGTGGCCGTGGAGCGTCCGGAAGTGGACGGCCCCGATCCTCGACGCGGTCAAGCCCGACGTGCTGCACATCCAGTCGCACGTGGTCATCGGTCGCGGCATCGTGCACGAGGCGAACGACCGCGGCATCCGGGTCATCGCGACGAACCACTTCATGCCCGAGAACCTGCTCGAGTACACGCCGTTCGGCAAGTGGACGCTGCCCCTCGCGCTGAAGATCGCGTGGAGCGACGCCGCCAAGACCTACCGGCTGGCCGACACCATCACCACGCCGACGAACCTGGCCGCCGACTACCTGCGGAAGGCCATCGCCGGACAGCAGGTCCTCGCGATCTCGTGCGGCATCGACGCGTCCCGGTACGTGGCGCGCGAGGGACGCCCGGTCAACAACGACATCGTGTTCGTGGGTCGTGTGGCCCCCGAGAAGAACCTCGACGTGCTGGTCCGCGCGGTGGCGCTGCTGCCCGCCGAGCTGTCCGCGACGCTGACGATCGTCGGCGACGGTGAGATGATCCCGAAGCTCACCGCGTTGGCGAAGGAGCTCGGGCTCGAGGACCGCGTGCGGTTCCTGGGGTTCGTCTCCGACGAGCGCAAGCAGGAGGCCCTGACCAACGCGACGGTGTTCGCGATGCCGTCCACGGCGGAACTGCAGAGCATCTCGTCGCTCGAGGGGATGGCCTCGGGGCTGCCCGTCGTCGCCGCCGACTCGATGGCGCTGCCGCACCTGATCGACGGCAACGGGTACCTGTTCACCCCGGGCGACGTGGACGACCTGGCGGCGAAGCTCACGACGGTGCTCACCGCGCCCGAGTCGGAGTACGTGGCGATGCGGGAACGCAGCCTGGCCATGATCGAGGCACACGACATCAACCGCACGCTGTCGACGTTCGAGTCGCTGTATCGTGGTGAGCCGGTGGCCTGAGGGTCCCCGGCGAGGGGCGGTAGCCAAGCTGGTCAAGGCAGTCGGCTCATAACCGAACGATCCGCGGGTTCGAGTCCCGCCCGCCCTACGTGCACATGCCAAGGAAGCGCGACACGTCGCAGGACGACCACGCACCGACACCGAACGTCACCTTCGAGGTGACCCGTGGCGGTACCGGCGTGCGCGTGAACGCCTTCCGCATCGGGTTCATGGGCGCCATCGGGGTGCTCGTCGCGCTGCTCGCCGGGTCGATCATCAACGAGCTGAGCACGGTCCTGGTCTACATCGGGGTCGCGCTGTTCCTGGCGCTCGGCATCGACCCCCTCGTGTCGTTCCTCGAGCGGATCATCCCGCGCTGGTCCGCGATCACGATCGTCGTGGTGGTCGTCCTCGGGGCCTTCGCCGGCATCGTCTTCGCCGTCGTCCCGATCCTGGTGGAGCAGACCTCGAACCTGGTCCAGAACTTCCCCGAGATCGTGCAGGACATCTCGCAGCAGCCGTGGGTGCAGGACCTGTCGAAGCAGTTCGCGGGGTCGTTCGACATCGACCACGCGCTGCAGTCGCTGCAGTCCTTCGTCGAGAAGCCGGGCAACCTGCTCAGCGTCGGCGGCGGGATCCTGGCGGTCGGCAGCGGGATCCTGTCCGGGGTCACCGGGGCGCTCATCGTCATCATCCTGATGCTCTACTTCCTCGCGTCGATGCGGGGCATGAAGCGCGCGGCCTACCGGTTCGTCCCGGCGTCGCGTCGCCAGAACTTCATCGACGTGAGCGAGCAGATCACGCAGGCGGTCGGCCGGTACGTCGTCGGGCAGGTGTCGCAGGCGCTCATCAACGGCATCCTGAGCTTCGTCTTCCTGCTCATCATCGGTGCACCGCTGCCCGTGCTGCTCGCGTTCATCGCGTTCCTCGGCTCGCTGATCCCGCTGGTCGGCACGCTGGCCGCCGCGATCGTGATCTCGCTGCTCTGCTTCTTCGCGTCGCCGGCCACCGCCCTGTTCTCGGGCATCTACTACCTGGTCTACATGCAGGTCGAGGCCTACCTGATCTCCCCGCGCATCATGTCGCGGGCGGTCCAGGTGCCCGGCGCCCTCGTGGTCATCGCGGCGGTCGCCGGCGGCACGATCGGCGGCGTGCTCGGCGCGCTCGTGGCGCTGCCCGTCGCGGCGTCGGTCATCATCATCGTGCAGAAGGTCATCTACCCCCGCCAGGAGCAGGCGTGACGAACGGCACCGGCGCACCCGACGACGCGGTCGTCGCCGCCTTCGCCGAGCACGTCCACGACCGTGACCGCTGGGCGCGCAGTGCCCGTGGGCCGCTCGCCCTGGTGAACGCCCAGCACGTCGATCACCCGCAGCCGGTCTGGCCGGTCCCCGGGACGTGGGCCCCGGCCGTCGGCGGACTCACCGTGACGGCCGAGGCATCCGACGGCGTCGTCGTCGACGGCGTCCCGGTCGACGGCACGGTCCTGGTGGCCGGGGACACCGCCGTCGTGCCGTCGACCGTCGCGCTGCCGGACGGCTTCGCCGGCACCGTCAGCGGCGACACCCTGCGCGTCTGGGACCCGTCGTCCGAGGCGATCGCCCGCTTCGCGCAGATCGCCCGCTTCGCGTGGTCCCGCGACTGGGTGACGTCCGGCACGTACGTCCCGCTGGTCGGGGACGCCCCGGAGGCCCGTGGCAGCGTCCGTGACGCCGCCGGCGACGCCCTGCCGGTCGCCGGACACGTCGAGACCGTCGTGGGTGGTGCCGCGGTGCGCTTCGTCGCTGTCCGGTCGGCTGCCCACCGCGGAGCCGCCCGGCTGCAGCTCATCGTGCAGGACGCCACGAGTGCCCTGCCCGAGGACGACCCGGGCAGCACCTACTCGATGGGTCGGTTCCTGTACCTCGACGACCCCGGCGCCGAGGCCACGGTCGAGCTCGACTGGAACCAGCTGGTGCTGCCGCCGTGCGCGTTCTCGTACCAATACGCCTGCCCGATCCCACCGGAGGACAACCGCGTCCCGGTGCCGATCACGGCGGGGGAGCGGCACCCGGTCGACGCGAACGGTGCCGTCCTGCACTGACGGGTTGCGGTGGCACTGATCCGGTCGGGTCCTTGCCGTTCCCAGGCGTGGCGCTGCATAATGGGCGTGTCCCGTCGGGACATCACAATCGCATACCGATGGTTCCGTGGCCCCTCGGGTCAGGATCCTCCGCACCAGGTCGATGGGGAAGTCGCACCTGACGTATCGGAGGAACCGTGAACGGAACGACGACAGGAGTGCTCTACGTGCACTCCTCACCCCGCGCGCTCTGCCCGCACGTCGAATGGGCAGCAGGTCGCGCGATGAACCGCGCCGTGAACTTCTCGTGGCTCGACCAGCCCGCACAGGACGGTGCGCGCCGGACCGAGTACACGTGGACCGGTGCGGTGGGCGCCGGTGCCGCGATCGCGTCGGCCCTGCGCGGGTGGGAGCACCTGCGGTACGAGGTCACCGAGGAGCCGACGAGCGCCTCGGACGGCGGCCGCTGGATGCACACGCCCGACCTCGGTGTGTTCTACGCCCAGACCGACGTCACGGGCAACATGGTCATCCCCGAGGACCGGGTGCGCTACGCGATGGAGGTCGCGGGCAGCAACGCCCTCGAGCTGCACCGTGAGCTCCGACTCGCCCTCGGGCAGGCCTGGGACGACGAGCTCGAGCCCTTCCGCCACGCGGCCGAGGGCAACCCGGTCGTCTGGCTGCACCGCGTCGGCTGACCCGACTCGCAACACGCCGGCGTCTCGGGTGGGCCGGACGTCGGCGTCGGGTGCGCAACACGCCGGCGTGTTGTCCTGACACCGCTGAAGACTCGAGACGCCGCCGAACACGGCGGCGTCTCGTCGTTCCCGGGGTGCCTCAGCGACACGACGGCGTGTTGGCGGGACTGCGACCCGACCACCGGAACGACGGAAGCCCGCCCCGACGACGCGGGACGGGCCTCCTGGCAGAGGGTGTGACGGATCAGACGCTGCGGAACGCGACCACGGCGTTGTGGCCGCCGAAGCCGAACGAGTTGCTGACCGCGAGCAGGTCGCCCTCGGGCAGGGCACGCGGCTCGCGGGCCACGTCCATCATGATCTCCGGGTCCTGGTCGTGCAGGTTGATCGTCGGCGGGGCGACGCGGTTGTGCAGCGCGAGGACGGTGAAGACCGCCTCGATCGCACCGGCACCACCGAGCAGGTGCCCCGTGGACGCCTTGGTGGCGGACACCACGACGTCGTCCAGGTGGTCGCCGAAGACCCGACGCATCGCGTGGTACTCGGCGACGTCGCCGACGGGCGTCGAAGTGGCGTGCGCGTTGACGTGCACGACGTCCTCGATGCTCGCGTCGGCGTGCTCGAGGGCCTGCAGGACCGCACGGGCGGCGGCGCTGCCCTCGGGGTCCGGCGCGGTGATGTGGAAGGCATCGGAGGTGATGCCGGAGCCGGCGACCTCGGCGTAGATGGTCGCGCCGCGGGCTTCCGCGTGCTCCTTCGACTCGAGGATGAGCGCTGCTGCGCCGTCACCGAGCACGAAGCCGTCACGCGTGACGTCGTACGGACGCGAGGCGGTCTCGGGGGAGTCGTTGCGGCGCGACAGGGCCTGCATCGCGGCGAACGCGGCCAGCGGGAGCGGGTGCAGCGCGGCCTCGGCGCCACCGGTGATGACGATGTCGGCGTCGCCGTCGGCGATGTGCCGGTACGCCTCGGCCAGTGACTCGGTCGAGGACGCGCAGGCCGACAGGTAGGTGCGGGCGCCGCCACGGGCGCCGAACTCCATCTCGATGGCGGCGGCGGGGCCGTTCGCCATGAGCATCGGGACCGTCATCGGCAGGACGCGACGCGGGCCCTTCTCGCGCAGGGTGTCCCAGGCGTCGAGCAGCGTGTTCACGCCGCCGATGCCGGTCGCCCAGTCGACGATCAGGCGCTCGGGCACGACCGACTCGTCGTCGATGCCGGCGTCAGCCCAGGCCTCGCGCGCCGCGACGAGCGACAGCTGCGACGAGGGGTCGAGGCGCTTCGACTCGGGGCGGGTGAGCTGGTCGGTGAGGAACCGGCGCGCCTGGCCGGCGAACTCCACGGGGAGCTCGAGCTCGGCGTAACGGGGGTCCTCGATGCGGGTGATGCCGGACTTGCCGGCGAGCAGCGCGTCCCAGGTGTCCGGGGCGGTCGCGGCGAGGGGTGAGATCGCACCGATCCCGGTGACGACGACGGTCTTCTTGGTCATGGGACGACGTGTTCTTTCGTTGGGGTGAACAAGATGAGCGCCGTGGCCCGCAGGGGTCCGCGGGCCGCGGCGCTCAGGAAGCTCGTGTCAGGCCTGGGCCTTGACGATGTAGTCGACCGCGTTGCCCACGGTCTTGAGGTTCTTGACCTCTTCGTCCGGGATCTTCACGTCGAACTTCTCCTCGGCGTTGACCACGATGGTCATCATCGAGATGGAGTCGATGTCGAGGTCGTCCGTGAAGGACTTGTCGGCGGCGACGGTGTCGGTGGCGATACCGGTCTCGTCGTTGATCAGCTCGGCCAGGCCGGCGAGGACTTCTTCGTTGGACAGGGCCATGAGTGTTCTCCTTGAAGGGGGGTGTCGTTTGACCGTTGACCAGCCTAGGGCACGCGGGGTCCGGGTGCGCGGAGGCTCGTCGGGATGGGGACCGGCGCGCGGCTGCGCGACCGGGCGGGGATCAGGGGAGGACGACCACCTGCGCGCCGAAGACGAGTCCGGCGCCGAAGCCGATCTGCAGGGCGAGGCCGCCCGACAGGTCCGGGTGCTCCTCGAGCAGGCGGTGCGTGGCGAGCGGGATGCTCGCGGCGGAGGTGTTGCCGGTGGTGGTGATGTCGCGGGCGATCGTCACCGTCTCGGGCAGGCCGAGCTGCTTGGCGAACTCGTCGATGATGCGGATGTTCGCCTGGTGCGGCACGAAGGCGGCGAGGTCCTCGGGGCGGACCCCGGCGGTCTCGAGCGCCTGGCGGGCGACCTTGACCATCTCCCAGACGGCCCAGCGGAACACCGTCTGCCCTGCCTGGCGCATGGTCGGACGCGGCGCGCCGGCCTCCCACTCGTTGTAGGTCGCGGTCATGCCGATGGCGTCCCACTTCGAGCCGTCGGAACCCCAGATGGTGGGGGCGATGCCCGGGAAGTCGCTCGGGCCGATCACGGCGGCGCCGGCACCGTCCCCGAGCAGGAACGAGATCGAGCGGTCGGTCGGGTCGACGACGTCGCTGAGCTTCTCGGCGCCGACGACCAGCACGTGGTCGGCGAGTCCGGACTTGATGAACGAGTCGGCCTGGGCGATGCCGTAGGCGTACCCGGCGCAGGCGGCGCTGATGTCGTACGCGGCCGCCGGGGTGGCCCCGATGCGCTCGGCGAGCAGCGACGCCATCGACGGGGTCGCCACGGTGTGCGTCACGGTGCTCACGAGCACGACGCCGATCTGGGACGGCTCGATGCCGGCCTTCTCGATGGCCTCGCGCGCGGCGGCCTCGGCGAGGTCGACGGCCTCGACGTCCTTGCCCGCGCGCTTGCGGGTGATGATGCCGGTGCGCTGCCGGATCCACTCGTCGGACGAGTCGATCGGGCCGACGAGGTCGTCGTTCGGCACGACGTTCTCGCCGCGGGCGGCGCCGAACGCCAGGATGCGGGTGAACTCGTGGCCGCGGCGCTGCTGGAGCAGCGGGCGCGCGGATCCGGTCGGGAGGCCCGTGGGGACGTCCGTCGGGGTGGTCGGGTCGGTCATGCGGTTGCGTCTGCTTCCTGGCCCGCGCGCTGCAGCAGGTCGATCGCTGCAGGCAGGTCGTCGGGGGTCTTGATCGCGACGGTCGGCGTGCCGCGGAGGCCGCGCTTCGCCAGGCCGACGAGGGCACCGGCGGGTGCGAGCTCGATGATGCCGGTCACACCGGCGGTGGAGAACGACTCCATGACCGCGTCCCAGTGCACGGGGTTCGCGATCTGCTGGACCATCAGGTCGACGAAGCGGCGACCGTCGTCGACCCGGGAGCCGTCGGCGTTCGTCCAGATCGGCAGGGTCGGGTCCTGCACCGTGGCAGCGGCCGCGACCGGGGCGACCCGCTCGACGGCAGGGGCCATGTACCGGGTGTGGAACGCACCGGCCACGGCGAGCGGGATCACGCGGGCCTTGGCGGGCGGGTCGGCGGCGAGGGCAGCGATGGCGCCGGCCGCACCGGCGACGACGGTCTGGCCGCCACCGTTGTGGTTCGCGGGCACCAGGCCGTGCTCGGCGAGGGCCGCGGCCACGGCGTCGGCGTCGCCACCGAGGACGGCGGCCATCGAGGTCGGCTCGAGCGCTGCGGCGTCGGCCATGGCGCGGCCGCGTTCGGCGACCAGGGCGACGGCGTCGGTCGGCTCGAGGATCCCGGCGACCGCGGCGGCGGTGAACTCGCCCACCGAGTGTCCGGCGACCCCGCCCACCAGGGCGCGACGGCCCTCGGCGAGCAGTGCGTCGGCGGTCACCAGGCCGGCGGCGACGATGAGGGGCTGTGCGAGCGCGGTGTCCTTGATGGTGTCCGCGTCGGAGTTCGTGCCGTGCTCGGCGAGGTCGACGCCGATCGACTCCGACCACTGCCCGACTCGTTCACGAACGGTGGCGTCCTCGAGCCAGGGGGCGAGGAAGCCGGGGGTCTGGGAGCCCTGTCCGGGCGCGACGACGACGATCACCGGACAATCCTCGCGTTCTCGTCCCGCGGGGCCCGTGTGGACTTCCCACACGAATCCCCGCGGGACATTGTTGGTTCTCTACCGCCGTGGGGTGATGCGGCGGCGTCCGGTCGCGGACTCGGACATCGCGCCGAGGATGAGCGCCGACTGCACGATCAGGGCGTCACGGGCGTGCGTGGCGTCCCAGCCGATGATGTCGGCGACCCGGCGCAGGCGGTAGCGCACGGTGTTCGGGTGCACGAAGAGCTCGCGCGCCGTGGCCTCGAGCGAACGCCCGGTGTCCAGGTAGCACCAGAGCGTCTGCAGGAGCTCGGTGGACTGGTCCTTGAGCGGGACGTAGATGCGCTGCACCAGGGCCGACCTTGCGAGGGGGTCGCCGGCCAGGGCCCGTTCGGGTAGCAGGTCGTCGGCCAGGGCCGGGCGGGGCACGCCACGCCAGGCACGCGCGACGGCGAACCCGGCGAGGGCGGCCTTCGCGCTCGTCGAGGCGTCGACGACCCCGGGGACCTCGTTGCCGAGCACCAGGTGACCCTCGCCGAACAGGGGTTCGAGGGCCTGCGCGATGGTCGTGAAGGAGACGGGCTCCTCGCCCTCGGGGACGTCGTCGCGCGGGGTGGCGCGGCCGATCACCACGACGAGCCGCGATCCCTGGACCCCGACGAGCACGTCGGCGTCCATGTGCCGTGCGGTGCGCCGGACCTGGTCGACCTCGAGCTGCTTCGGTGCGGTGCCGACGAGCACCGCGACCTCGCCGTGGCCGTGCCACCCGAGGGCGGCGATGCGGGAGGGCAGTTCGTCGTCGTACTCGCCGGAGAGGATCGAGTCGACCACGAGCGCTTCGAGCCGGGCATCCCACAGGCCACGGGCCTCGGCCGCGCGGGCGTAGACGTCGGCGGCGGCGAACGCGATGTCGCGGGAGTACTTGAGGATCGCCTCCTGCAGCATCTCGTCGTCGGCGGCGCGTTCCTCGACCACGGTCACCACGACGCGGATGAGCTGCAGGGTCTGCTGCAGGCTCACCGAGCGCAGGAGTTCCCGCGGGGCGGACCCGAAGACGTCGGCCGCGGCGATCCACGGTGTCGACGCGGTGCCCTCGAGCCAGCTGATGAACGAGGTGATGCCGGCCTGGGCGACGAGGCCCACGGCGGAGCGGCGCCCCGGCGGCATCTCGCTGTACCAGGGGAGCGTGTCCTCGAGTCGCTTGATCGTGGCGGTGGAGAGTTCTCCGGACACCTGACGGAGCCAGGAGAGCGCACGCTCGCGCGCGCTCTCCTGGCTCTCGTGGTCCGGGCGGACCGTCGTCACGGGTTGATCAGCTCTCGCCGCCCGCGCTGCCGGTGGTGCCGGCGGTCACGTCGTGCAGGCGGTACTTGTCGATCGCCTGCTGGACGAGCGCGCCGTCGACCTTGCCCTGGCGGGCGAGCTGCTGCAGCGTCCGCACGACGACCGAGGGGCCGTCGATGTGGAAGAAGCGGCGAGCGGCCGGACGGGTGTCCGAGAAGCCGAAGCCGTCGGCGCCGAGCGTGGCGTAGTCGGTCGGCACGAACGGGCGGATCTGCTCCTGCACCAGGTGCATGAAGTCGCTCACGGCGACGACCGGGCCCTCGGTGCCGAGCAGACGCTCGGTGACGAACGGCGTGCGGGCCGGCTCGTTCGGGTTGAGGAACGCCTGCTGCTCGGCGGCCACACCGTCGCGGTACAGCTCACCCCAGCTCGTGACGCTCCAGACGTCGGCCGACACGCCCCAGTCCTCGGCGAGGAGCTGCTGCGCCTCGAGGATCCACGGCACGGCGACACCGGACGCGAGCAGCTGGGCCTTCGGGCCGTCGTGCTCGCTCGCCTTGAGCAGGTACATCCCCTTGAGGATGCCCTCGACGTCGACGCCCTCGGGCTCGGCCGGCTGCACCAGCGGCTCGTTGTAGACCGTCAGGTAGTACATGACGTTCGGGTCGGCGTGCTTCGGCGAGCCGTCCTCGTTCGTGCCGTACATGCGGTCGAGGCCGGCCTTGACGATGTGGCCGATCTCGTAGCCGTACGCCGGGTCGTACGAGACGACGGCCGGGTTCGTCGTGGCGAGGAGCGGCGAGTGGCCGTCCGCGTGCTGCAGGCCTTCGCCCGTCAGCGTGGTGCGGCCGGCGGTGGCGCCGATCATGAAGCCACGGGTCATCTGGTCGCCGGCGGCCCAGATGGCGTCGCCGGTGCGCTGGAACCCGAACATCGAGTAGAAGACGTAGACCGGGATGAGCGGCTCGCCCTGCGTCGAGTACGAGGTACCGACCGCGGTGAACGCCGCGAGGGCGCCCGCCTCGTTGATGCCGACGTGGATGATCTGGCCCTGCGGGCTCTCCTTGTAGGCCAACAGGAGCTCGCGGTCGACCGACGTGTAGTGCTGGCCGTTCGGGTTGTAGATCTTCGCCGACGGGAAGTAGGCGTCCATGCCGAAGGTGCGTGCTTCGTCCGGGATGATCGGGACCACGCGATCGCCGAAGTCGGGCGAGCGCAGCAGGTCCTTCAGCAGGCGCGCGAACGCCATGGTGGTGGCGACCTCCTGCTTGCCGGAGCCCTTCTTGACGACCTGGTACTTCGAGTCGTCCGGCAGCGTGAACTGCGTGTACTTCGTGCGACGTTCCGGCACGTAGCCACCGAGCGCGCGTCGACGCTCGTGCATGTACTGGATCGCCTCGTCGTCGTTGCCCGGGTGGTAGTACGGCGGCGTGTAGGGGTTCTCCTCGAGCTGCGCGTCGGAGATCGGGATGCGCATCTCGTCGCGGAACTGCTTGAGGTTGTCGAGCGTGAGCTTCTTCATCTGGTGGGTCGCGTTGCGGCCCTCGAAGCTCGGGCCGAGGCCGTAGCCCTTGACCGTCTTCGCCAGGATGACGGTCGGCTGGCCCTTGTGCTCGGTCGCGGCCTTGAACGCGGCGTAGACCTTGCGGTAGTCGTGGCCACCGCGCTTGAGGTTCCAGATCTGGTCGTCGGTGTAGTCCTTGACGAGCTCGAGCGCCTTCGGGTCGCGCCCGAAGAAGTTCTCGCGCACGTAGGCACCGTTCTCGGCCTTGTACGTCTGGTAGTCGCCGTCCGGCGTCTGGTTCATCAGGTTGAGGAGCGCGCCCTCGGTGTCACGGGCGAGCAGGTCGTCCCACTCGCGGCCCCAGACGACCTTGATGACGTTCCAGCCCGCACCGCGGAAGAACGCTTCGAGCTCCTGGATGATCTTGCCGTTGCCACGGACCGGACCGTCGAGTCGCTGCAGGTTGCAGTTGATGACGAAGTTCAGGTTGTCGAGGCCGTCGTTCGCGGCGACCTGGAGCTGCCCGCGGGACTCGACCTCGTCCATCTCGCCGTCGCCCAGGAACGCCCAGACCTGCTGGCCCATGGCGTCCTTGATGCCGCGGTTCGACAGGTACTTGGCCTGCTGCGCCTGGTAGATCGCGTTGATCGGGCCGATGCCCATCGACACGGTCGGGAACTGCCAGAAGTGCGGCATGAGGCGCGGGTGCGGGTACGACGACAGGCCGCCGCCGGCGTGCGACTTCTCCTGCCGGAACCCGTCGAGCTGGTCCTCGGAGAGGCGCCCTTCCATGTACGCGCGGGCGTACATGCCGGGGGAGGCGTGGCCCTGGAAGAAGACCTGGTCGCCACCGGAGGGGTGGTCCTGCGCGCGGAAGAAGTGGTTGTAGCCGACCTCGTACATCGCAGCGCTGGACGCGTACGTCGAGATGTGCCCGCCGACCCCGATGCCGGGACGCTGTGCACGGTGCACCGTGATGGCTGCGTTCCAGCGGATCCAGCGGCGGTACCGGCGCTCCAGCTCTTCGTCGCCGGGGAACTCCGGCTCGTTCTCCGGCGCGATGGTGTTCACGTAGTCCGTCGTCGGGACCATCGGCACACCGAGGTGCAGTTCCTTGGACCGCTTGAGCAGGCTCAGCATGATCTCGCGACCGCGCTGGTGTCCGTGGGTCTGGACCAGCCCGTCGAGGGACTCACGCCATTCGGCGGTCTCCTGCGGATCCTGGTCGTTCGCCCCGGCGCTGTACGGGTCCTGGTCGTTCACCGTCACCCTTGACCTCGTTCGTTCTCGTGGTGGTGGACATGGTGGCTCCGGTGGTCGGGTCGCGACCGGCTGGGGCCCCGTCCACTCTAGGCCCCAGGACCGACGCTGATGCTGATGGTGACGTGCAGGTGGACGGGTGCTTGCATTCGCGTGTCGTCGGCGTAGCATGGCCGATCGTGCACACGCGATCTGCGGCGCACGGACCCGACGGGCACACCCCTCGCCCGAGGAAGAAGCACACGTAGCGATGGCACTGGAGATCGGCTCACTCGCGCCGGACTTCGAGCTCCCGAACCAGTTCGGTGAGCACGTCCGACTCAGCGACTTCCGCGGCAACCGCCCGGTCGCACTCGTCTTCTTCCCGCTGGCGTTCTCGTCCGGGTGCACGAACGAGCTCTGCACCCTGCAGGACAACATCACGATGTTCCAGGACCAGCGCATCGAGCTCCTCGGCATCTCGGTCGACTCGAAGGCGACGCTGCGGTCGTTCGCCGAGACGAACGGCTACGACTTCGAGCTGCTCGCCGACTTCTGGCCGCACGGCGCGGTCTCGAAGGAGTACGGCGTGTTCCTCGAGAACAAGGGCTTCGCCACGCGCGCGACCTTCGTCATCGACGTGCAGGGCCGCATCAAGGCCTCGATCATCACCGAGCCCGGCCTGCAGCGCGACGTCGCCGAGTACAAGGCGGCCCTCGACCGGCTCGCCGCCTGCTCGGCACCCGTCCCCGTCGGCTAGCGTTCCGAATCCCTCCTGACGGACGCGTCCGCGTCGACGGTCGGACAGGAGGCCCGGTGCACGCCATCGACACCGACCCACGTGGTCACGGGGTCGCCGCTGACGCGTACGCCCCGTACCCGGTGCGCGTCACGCCCGGCACCTGGGGGCTGACCCGCACGGTCGTGGAGGCCCCGACCGGGCCCGTCGTGGTGCACCACCGCGCCGGCCCGGACCCGCTCCTGCTGCTGCACGGCGTCGCCGGCTCCTGGTCGACGTGGACACCCTTGCTGCACGCCGCACAGGGCGTCGGCGACCGCGGCCTGGTGCTCGTCGACCTGCCCGGCTGGGGGTCCTCGCCGGCTCCGGACGGTCCGCTCGGACTGGACGCCGTCACGGGTGCCGTGTCGGCTGTCCTCGGCGCGCTGGGTCTCGGCGCGGTCGACGTGGTCGGGCACTCCATGGGCGCGTTCGTCGGGTTGCACCTGGCGGTGGTGGCGCCCGAGCGGGTGCGGTCGCTCGCCCTGGTGTCCGGCACCACGGTCGCGACCGCCGGTGCAGCTCGGCACCCGGTGCGGGCGCTCGGCACCCTGCCGGCGTTCACCCTGCTGCGTGCGGGCCTCACGGTGACCGGTCGCGCCGCTCGTCCGCTGCTCCGGGGGATCGCACGGGTCGGTCTGTTGCCGCTCGTCGCGGCGCCGGTGTTCACGCACGTGCGACGCCTGGACCCGAGCGTGCTCGAGGCCTTCGTCGAGGAACTCCGGCCGGAGCAGTTCACCGAGGCGGCACGGTCGGCGGCTGCGTACGACGTCGCCCGGTGGCGCGCCGTCACCTGCCCGGTGACGGCGATCGCCGGGCGCGACGACGTGTTCGCCCGCGTCTCGGACCTCGAGGCGCTGCGGGTGCTCGTGCCGCAGATCCGGACGGTGCTGCTCGACGACTGCGGGCACTTCGCACACGTCGAGCGTCCCGACGCCGTCGCGCGGGAGCTCGGCCTCCGCTGAGCCGGTCGGGCCGCGTCAGGTGTGGACGGGGAACGTCGCCGCGACGCGGGAGCGCACCTCGGCGACGACGGCCTCGCGCATGGCCGGGGAGAACAGCGCGTGGTCGCCGTCCTCGACGCGGACGACGGACACCGAGCCGCGACGGTCGTCACCGGGCCAGCGCCGGACGGCCTTCTGCCCACCGAGCCGGTCGAACAGGGCTGCGTCCTCGGGAGCGACGATCACGACGACGTCGGTGCCGTGCTCGACGAGCGGGCGGACGTGGCCGACGACCCCGCCCATCCGGTCGCGACGGGCGATCCGGTCGCGGACGGCCTTCGGCACGAACCGGTTGTACCGCTCGCGCACCCACATCCGGGCGGGCGACGGGGCGTCGATCGCCCGGACCCCGTCGGCGTACGAGCCGGGCTCGGCCGGGACGCGACGGTAGTCGTTCGGGCTGATCTCGACGACCAGGCGCGGGGCCTCCTCGACGGCGCGGCCCGCGACCCAGGCGCCGGCGCACATGCCGACGAGCACGAGCCGGTCCGAGGGTGTGGCGAGTGCGGTGACGACGGCGGACTGGTCCTCGACCCACTCCTGCGCGAACAGGAAGCTCCGCTCGTCCTCGTGCACGCCGGTGCTCTCGCCGGTGGCACGGCGGTCGACCCGGACGACCCGGGCGCCGTCGCGGGCGAGGGCGCGGGCGAGTTCGACCTGGTAGTCGGTGGCGCCCACGCGGTGCTCGGCGCCGCCGCTGTGGAGCACGACGACGGGGGCGTCGTGGTGCTGGGCGGACGAGACGGTCTCGATCCCGAACAGCCCCTGATCACCGAGGTGGACGATCCGCTCCGACACGCGCCCGTCGACGTCGAGGACCTCGTCGAGGACGGGCGCGCGGACGGGCACCGCCGTCTCGGGTGCCCACGTGTCGAGCCAGGCGACGACGGTGTCGACGGCGGCTCCGGGGATGCGGGCGTGGATGCTCGTGCCGTCGAGGAGCTCGGCGCTGCCGGTGACCTCGGTCACGTCGACGCCGCCGAGGGGCTTCGGTGGCCGGGCACCCGGGCGGACGAGCGCGACGGTGGGCCCGGTGCGCGGGGCGAAGGCGAGGTCCGAGAGTGCGGCGGCCTCGTCCGGCTCGACGTCGAACCCGATGAGGCTCTCGACGCCGTCGACCACGCGGTCGGCACCGATCGTGATGGTCGCGAGGGCGCGCTGCCGACGGAGCCAGCCCTTGCCCGATGCCGGGGCGTCCCAGACGACGAGGCCGTCGGCGTCCGCGGCCGCGTTCGCCGCGACGAGGGCCGCCGAGGCCAGCCCGACGAAGGCGACGTGCTGCACCCCCGTCGTGCGGAGCACGGCGGCGGCGTGGCGCGCGGACCGGACCTGCGCGTCCGGCGTGGTGTCGGGGGCGCCGTCACCACGTCCGGACGGGTCGTAGCGCACCGAGGCGATGCCACGGGCCTCCAGGCGGTCGGCCAGCAGACGGAGCGTGCGGTACGCGATGACGCCCTCCTGCCCGAGCGGCGGGCAGACGACGACACCGGCGCGCGCGGCGGCGGGGAGCTGGACCGCGGCGCGGATCGCCGGCGATCCGGACCAGCCGTGGAGCGTGGTCACAGGGCGAGGGCCGCGCGGGCGGACGCCGGCCAGGCGTCGAGGTCCGTGCCGTGGGCGGCGAACAGGGCGATGGTGATGCGCTCCAGGCCGAACGCGATGCAGGCGCTGTGCGCGACCTCTCCGTCCTCGGTGCGGAGGCCGAACGAGGTGCCGAAGTGGTCCTCGTGCAGGTTCGCGGAGCTGATCGCGGTGGCGTCGTGGTCGGGACCGTAGACCTTCGTCACGAACTCGAACTTGAGCGCCTGCTCGACCTGGTTGCGGGCGAGCATCTGCCCGACGCGGCCGAAGAAGGGGTCGTTCGCGGGGACGACGTCGATCTCGAGCCCGAACGACTCGAGCAGCGCGCGCATCACCGGGATGCTGCCGTCCCGGTGGGCCGCCGCGGACGCGGGCGTGCCGACGTGCACGAACTCGTGCATGTGGAACGCCTGCAGGCGCATCGGGTCGAGCGAGGGCTCCCGGCGGAAGGAGTCGCCGAGGACGTCGAAGAACCGACCCTGCCGGGGCACGGTGTCGCCGATCAGGCCGTAGACCGGGTGGCAGACCGCGGGGGTGAGCATGAGGTCGGCCGGCTCGAGGAACCCCTCCCAGCGCTCACCGCGCTCGCGGGCGGCGAGCAGTGCGCGGTGGGTGCGGTCGTCGCCGGTGAACCCGGAGATCGACGCGGCGAGGTCCGGGAACGACGCGATGTAGTCGGTGCGCTCGAACGACGCGAGCGGCTCGACCGGCGGGAAGCGCAGGACCTCGGCGCCGAGGTGCTGCTGGCTGCGCACCGCTGCGGCGTCGACCGCGGCGTACACGCGCTCGAAGACCCCGGTGCGGCCGTAGAGGCCGGGCGTGCCGAGGTCGAGGAGGACGCGGTCGGTGAGCAGGCGGGCGCGGAGGGCGGCGCGGGCGGCGTCGAGCGCGGCGGCGGTGTCCGCGGTGCTGGTGTCGGTGGTGTGCGTGGTGGTGTCCGTGATGGTCACAGGATCACTCCCGTCATGATGGCCAGGTCTGCGTCGTTCTTGAGGAGACGGTCGTTGCTCACCATGACGGCGGCCCCGTGGGCGTCTCGGAGGTGTCGGGCGATGCTCATCGGACCCGAGGCGGCGTAGCCCGCGATCCCGACGATGCGCAGCGCCTTCGTGACGATGTCGGTGACGCGCTCGGACGCACCGATCTTCAGAGCGTTCGCGGCGAGGGCGTACGCGCTCGAGGCCAGCACGTCCGGGTCGTCGGCGGCAGCGTCGAACCGTTCGGCGGCGTGGCGCACCGAGTCGGCCAGGGCCTGCAGGTCGACCAGGAGCTCGGCCAGCCGCAGCGCACCGGGCGGGGTCGTCCCGACGGCGGCGCGGGCCTGCTTGCGGACGGCGCTGCGGGCACGTTCGGCGGACGAGACCGCGATGCCGAGCCAGACCGAGGCCCAGAGCACGTGCGACACCGGCAGCACGGTCTGGGCGGAGATCGTGGCGTAGTCGTCGCGGAACACGCGGTCGATCGTCGTCTCGGTGTCGAGGATCCACCCGTTGCTGCACGTACCGCGGAGCCCCATGGTGTCCCAGGTGGACGTCTGCGACAGGACCATCGTGTCGGTGCGGCAGATGAGCAGTCGCTGGTCCGACGCCGGGGCGTCCGGGTCGCGTCGGGCGGTGACGAACACCGCGTCGGCCTCGGTGGCGTACGAGATCACCGGCGCGTCCTTGCGCAGGCGGATCCGGCCGTCGTCGGTCGGCTCGATGGAACACGTGGACCGCCGCGCGTCACCGCCGACGCCGCGCTCGGTGGTGGCCGACGCGACGAGCGCACCGCCACGGACGGCCTCGATGGTCTCGAGCACGCCGGCACCGTCGCCGCCGTGCCGCCAGAGCGCCATGACCTGGCCCTGGTGCATCGCGAACACCATGCCGGTCGCGGCACAGGCCCGGCCGAGTTCGGTCGCGATCGCGGAGAGCTCGGCCACGGAGGCACCCTCGCCACCGTGCTCGGTCGGCACCGCTGCCGCGAGCAGGCCGTACTCCCGCATCGCGGCGATGGCCTCGCGCGGGGGTCGAGCGTCGCGGTCGACCTCGTCGGCGAACTGTGCGGCGACCTCGGCCACCGCGCTCGCACGCTCGGCGAAGCGGTCGATGACCGACGGAGCGGGCAGGACCAGGGTCACGACGCGAGCTCCGCGGCCGCGGTGATCGACTCGACGCTCGCGAAGGTGGACCGGTTCAGCACGGAGTCGGGGAACTCGACGTCGAGGTCCGACTCCACCGCGAGCATCACGTTGACGGTGGCGTGCGAGGTCAGGCCGAGGGCGTAGAGGTCGGCGATCGACGCGACGTCCCACGCGTCGACCGTCAGCCGGCCGTGCTCGGCGAGGGCGCGACGGACGGCCCGGTCGGTGGCCGGGTCGGCGATCGTCGCGGTGGTGCTGGAGGGGTTCGGGTCCTGTTCCATGACTGCAACCGTAAAGAGGAACGGCCCTCGGGAAACCGCCGTGCCGGTGCGGGAAACCGCACCCCTGTCCGGAGCGCCGGGTCAGCGCTCCGAGAGGGCCACCGCCGTCGCCACCGCGAGCCCCCGTTCGTGTGCCAACGAGACCGCGATCGGGCCGCACCCGATCGACTCCGCCAGGGCCGCGGCCGCCCCGGACAGCTCGACCGTTGGGGCCCCGCCGGCATCGAGCACGACGGCGACGTCCCGCAGCGGGATCGCCTGGTCCGGAGCCGGCCGGAGCAGCTTCACGACGGCCTCCTTGCCCGCGAACCGGGCAGCGAGGCGCTCCGGGTCGTCGCCGGTGTCGGTGCGTTCCCGCAGGGTGAACACCCGGTCCAGGTACCGCTCGCCGTGCGCCGTCACGGCGTCGACGACGTCCTCGACCGCGGCGAGGTCGGTGCCGGTGCGGATGGTCATCACGAGGAGCAGGCTACGCACGAGTTCTCCACAGCGCATTCCCCGAGGGGCATGGGGCGCCGAGGGGGTTCGTATGATCGTCGCCAGGGACCACCGAGGGGGAACGATGGCATCACCGTGGACGGGCATCATCGAGGACGCGCGGCACTACCCGTCGCCGCACAACTCGCAACCGATCGTCGTGCGCGTCGAGGACGACCGCACCGCGACCGTGTTCTACGACCTGCGACGGGGGTTGCCGGCGGAGTCGTTCGGCATCCCGTTCGGGCACGTCTGCGCCGGGGTGTTCCTCGCAGGGCTCGACGTGGTGACACGAGCGCACGGGTTCACCGTGCAGGAACGGCTCGACCACGCCGAGATGGACTTCGGTCGGCTCGACGCTGGTGCGGACGACCACCTGCACCGGCTGGGCACGGTGACGTTGCGTCCGCACGTGGTCACCACGGACGACCGGGAGGCCCTGGCCGGCTTCCTCGCACGGCGAACCTCACGCAGGCCCTACGACGCAACGCTCGTCGACGCCACCGCGATCGAGGCCGCGTCCGCCATCGCGTCGGCGGCCGGGCAACGCTTCCGCACCACCGACGACCGGGCCACCGTCGACGAGATCGTGCGCGTCAACCAGGAGACCCTGTTCGACGACCTGCAGCACGACGCCGTGCACGACGAGATCCTGCACTGGCTGCGGTTCTCGAAGCGACAGGCAGCGGCCACCGGCGACGGGCTGTCCGCCGAGACGATGCTCATGCCCGGCCCGGTGCTCCGGTTCGCCATGGAGCACCGCGGACTCTGGCAGGCCCCGGGCATCGGCGGGGTCTTCCGCAGGGTGTACCTGTCCACCATGCGGGGCGTCCGACAGCTCGCCTGGCTCGAGGGACCGTTCAGCACCCCGGCCGAGTACGTCGAGGCCGGACGGGTCTTCATGCGCATCTGGCTCGAGTTCTCCGCACGCGGCATCGCCATGCACCCCTTCGGGACCGTGATCACCAACCCGCGGTCACACGCCGCGTTCGTCGAACGCGCGGGCGTCGACGAGTCCGACGGGCGGATGGCCTGGATGCTGTTCCGCTTCGGACACAGCGACCCACCACCCCTGGCACACCGCCGACCCGCAGCAGCGATGACCGTCGGGGGGACCCGGTGAAGCGCGCAGCGGTGTTCTCGGTGGTGTGGGTGGTCGAGACCTTCGTCGCACTGTTCATGCCCCGCGTCGGCACCCACAAGCTCCTGCTCACGCCGGGCATCGAGCCACTCCGCTGGACCCTCGGACGCTGGCGCGCCTGGCGGACCGCGGAACGGGCTGCGAAGCGGGTCCCCGCGTACCGGGCCTTCCTGGCGGAGTCCGGACGCGCCTCCAGGCTCGACACCCGTGGCGGGATCGCCGCGGCGATCTCGGGACTGCCCGAGATGGACAAGGACTCCTACGTCAAGCGCTGGAGCATCCCCGAGCGCTGCATCGACGGCCGCCTGCCCCGACGCGGCGTCGTCGTCGACGAGTCCAGCGGGTCGAGCGGCACCCCGACCAGCTGGGTGCGCGGCCCCGACGAACGCCAGGCCACCCGACAGCTGCTGCAGCTCGGGTTCTCCCGCACCGCCAAGGACCTGTCGAAGCAGCCGTTCGTGCTCAACGCCTTCTCGCTCGGGGCCTGGGCCACCGGGATGAACGTGACCGCCTCGCTCACCGAGTCCTCCATGATCAAGTCGATCGGCCCGGACCGCGACAAGATCGTGCAGACGATGCGCGAGTTCGGCACCGACTTCACCTACATCATCTGCAGCTACCCACCGTTCCTGAAGGCCCTGTTCGAGGACGACCGGCTCGACTGGAGCCAGTACACGATCGTCGCCGCGTTCGGGGGCGAGGGCATCAGCGAGAACATGCGCGCCCACATCGAGCAGTACGCGCAGGCCGTGCTCGGCTCCTACGGGGCGAGCGACCTCGAGATCAACCTCGGCATCGAGACCCCGTTCAGCGTGCAGCTGCGCCGGGCGATCGCCGCCTCACCGGAACTCTCCGCCGCCCTCACCAAGCAGGGCGAGTACGGGGTGCTGCCGATGGTGTTCCAGTTCAACCCGTTCGGTTACCTGATCGAGACGAACGACCTCGGCGAACTCGTCGTCACCATCGCCCGCTCCGAGAACATCAGCCCACGCATCCGCTACAACATCCACGACCGCGGACACGTGGTGCGGATGAAGGAGCTGCGGTCCGTACTGCGGGCGACCGGACACGCGGCGCTCGCCGCCGAGGCCGAGCTCGACCTGCCGCTGCTGTTCCACTACGGCCGGTCCGACCTGTCCGTCGACTACAACGGCGCCGTCGTCGCACCCGACGTGGTGCGGGACGTCGTGTACGGCGACCCGGAACTGCTCGAGGCCGTCGAGAACCACCGGCTGATCAGCTACGAGGACGACCGCGGTGACCGGCAGCTGCACATCGCGTTCCAGCTCGCCTCGGGTGCCGGCGGGTTCGACGCGGATGCCGCCCGGGGTGACGTGATCGCCGAGCTGCGGCGGTTGAACAAGGACTTCTCGAACGCGATCCGCACGGCGCCGCCGGGCACGCTGCCGACGGTGGCGTTCTACCCGTACCGGACGGGGCCGTTCCGCGAGGACGGCAAGAAGCTCAAGAACGAGTACGTGTGGCAGCTGCCGGCCGGGTCGGTCGCGCAGTGGGACCTCGACCTGTCGTGGGTCGCGGCGAAGGAGGCCTGAGCCGAGCCGGTTCCGGCGCTAGTCGTACTGCGGCGGCCAGTCGAAGGGCGCCGGCAGGTGCGGGACCTCGCCGACGGTCGTGACGACGAGGACGATCTGGCGCAGGTCGGTGAGCTCGATCGAGCGCGGGTTGCCGATCCTCCGGTGCCCGTCGACCCACACCGTCAGTTCGCCGCGCAGGCCACCGACGTGCTCCGGGCCGAGCGAGACGCCCCACTCGTCGAAGAACTGCCCGAGCGTGAACGTCTGCTCCGTCGGGGACTCGACGTGCACGATGCCCGAGGTGTCGTGCGTGTGGATCTCGGCGGCGAACTTCCGGCTGTCCGAGTGCCCGACGTTCGCCGGGACGGTCACCGGTTCGTCGCCGTCCAGGATCGTCAGGTGCGTGTGCACGTGCTCGGCCAGCCGTTCGCCCCAGACGTTCCGGAGCCCGGCGGACTCGGCGCGGGCCGTCAGGTCGGTCGGCCGTGGCCAGGGCGGAGCGTCGCGGGCAATGGCCGGTCCGGATGCGGCGCACCCGGACAGCAGCAGGAGTGCGGCCACCGCGACCGCGACGCTCCGGCGTCTCACCAGCGGTCGTGGACGCTCGCGCGGAACCACGTGTCGTACAGGTCGTGCACGGTGGCGTCCAGCCCCTCGATCGGCGGCAGGTCGCCGGCGGCGGCGTTCGAGCGCGCCTGCTCCGGGTTGCGTGCGCCGGGGATCGCCGCGGTGACGCCGTCCTGCGCGATGATCCACGCCAGCGCAGCCTGCGGGACCGAGACGGCGTCCGGCAGGGACGCCGCGAAGGTCTGCGCGGCGCGCACGCCGTCGTCGTAGTCGACGCCGCTGAAGGTCTCGCCCTGGTCGAAGGCCTCGCCGTGGCGGTTGTAGTTGCGGTGGTCGCCCTCGGCGAACGACGTGTCGGTCGTGTACTTGCCCGAGAGCAGCCCCGAGGCCAACGGGACGCGCGCCAGGATGCCGACCCCTGCCTCCAGGGCGGCCGGCAGCACGCGGTCGAGCGGCTTGAGGCGGAACGCGTTGAGGATGATCTGGACGCTCGCGACGCCGGGCCGGGCGATCGCGGTGAGGGCCTGGTCGGCGGTCTCGACGCTGACGCCGTAGGCGGCGACCGAGCCGTCGGCGACCAGCGCGTCGAGGGCGTCGTAGACGGCGTCGTCCTCGTAGACCGGGGTCGGCGGGCAGTGCAGCTGCACGAGGTCGAGGGTGTCCTGCCCCAGGTTCTTCCGCGAGCGGTCCACCCACTCGCGGAAGTTCGCGGCGACGTAGTTCTCCGGGACCTGGTCGGCGCGACGACCCATCTTCGTGGTGATCGTCAGCGGCACGTCGGGGTTCGCGGCACGCCACGCGCCGATGAGCTGCTCGCTCCGGCCGTCGCCGTAGACGTCGGCGGTGTCGAACAGGGTGACACCCGACTCGACGGAGGCGTCCATGACGGCGTTCGCGTCGGCTTCGGAGACGGGACCCCAGTCACCGCCGAACTGCCAGGTGCCGAGACCGATGGGGGAGACGGAGCGGCCGGTGCGGCCGAGGGTGCGACTCTGCATGGACCCGAGCGTAGTCAGAGGGGCACGGGCGGGGTTCAGCCGAGCGTTCAGCCGAGCGGGGTTCAGCCGAGCGGGGTTCAGCCGATCGTGGCGACGCCGCGGCGCAGGAGCGCTCGCGCCGCCCGGGCGCGGGGGATGACCCAGACGGCTGCCCACAGGGCCATCGCGCTCCACAGCAGGATGAGCATCGTCGTGATGAGCGTGCCGTGCTGGTCGCGCATCGACCAGGTCATCGCGATCCACAGGACGCCGAGGACGACCTTGCCCCAGCCGGCGCCCTCACGGTCGGCCTGGGCCTGCACGAGCGGGATCCACTGGTCCGCCGGTACACCGTCGGGCACCTGGCCGTCGGCGATCCACTCGCGCACGACGATCGACCGTTCGTAGCCGCCCTCGGCGCGCCAGGCGCGGCGCTGCAGGACGACGGCGATCGCGGCACCCGCCACAGCGGTCGGGATGCCGACCGAGACCAGGACGGCGGTGGTCGCCTCGGTCCACGATGACAGGACCAGCATGACCAGGACGACGGCGAAGGCCGCGCCCGTCACACCCGCACCGAGCAGGCGGAGCCGCCCGGCTTCGTCGAGGACACCGACTCCGACACCGTTCACGGGGAGAGCGTACCTGCGGTGATCGGGGGCGGGGTGCGTTCGTCAGCCCAGTGCCAGCAACCAGCACATGCCGGCGGCGGCGAACGCCATCGCCCAGCTCACCAGGCTGCCGATCAGGAAGTACTCGGCCTGGTACCCGGTCGTCTCGCGGCGGATCTCGGGGAAGCGGACGATCCCCTTGGCGGCGATCAGCGCCGCCACGACGGGGAAGGCGCCGGCCAACGAGAACCCGGCCAAGAGCAGACGCTCGATCGGGCCGATCATGCGTCCGCCCTTGAGGGTGACCGTGCCGTCCGTGTCCGTGTCTGCCCCGGGCGCCCGGGTGGTGCGGCGCCGGTCGAAGCGCTTCCGGCGGGTCGGTTCGGCCGCCACTGCACCGGGCCGTGCGTCGGGCGACAGCCCCGGCGGCAGCGCCTGGGCGACGACCACGTTGGCCGAGTCGACCAGGAACAGTGCGGACCCGATGCCGGCGACGAGCGCGGCGAGCGGCACCGCTCCGACGAAGGCCGGGCCGGCGTCACGGTGCCAGTCGACCACGAAGCCGGAGGGGTCGACAGCCGGTGCCCAGAGCAGCAGCACGGCGACGGCGACCGCGAGCAGGACGGCCGGCCAGGACCCGGAGCGTCGGAGCCAGGGGAGTGCCCGATCGCGACCGCCGGGTGCGCCGCCGGACCGCACCGGGATCGTCGTCGCGACCCACAGGGCAGCGAGGACGACCGCGACCAGCACCGACCAGACGGCGAGGCCGAGGCCGAGCACCGCCACAGTTGCCACGGCGGCCCAGAGCAGGACGATCACCGTGGTGGTCAGCACGCGCCGTGGTGCCGCGTCGGTCCCGGTCCGTGCGCGGACGACGTCGGCGAGCCCGACGAGGGTCAGGAGGACTCCGGCGAGCATCAGCGGCCCCCGTCCCCGAGGACACGCAGGCCCTCGACCAGGGCGGCGACGCCCGACTTCTGCACGGACTGGGACACCGCCGACGGGGTGATCCCCTCGTCCGCGGCGATCTGTGCCTGCGTCCGGCCCTGCACCAGACCGAGTGCGATCCGGCGGGCGCGGGGTGTGAGTCGCGAGACGACGTGGTCGCGGCTGAGGAAGTAGGCGTTCACGAGTCGCTCCGTCGTTCCGTGGCGGTCGTCGGCGTCGTGGTACCAGGACCGCAGGAACGCGGTCCGGCCGTCCTCGCGCCGGTGGGTCTCGTTGATGGCGTCCCGCGCCGACCACCAGCCCGGGCCGTCCTGCAGCGGGCCGGCGCCGCCGGTGCCGATCGTCCGGACCTGTCCGCGGCCGATGCCGAGGCGGATCTGCACGGTCGGCGGGAGTGCGAGGGTCGCGGCCGTCGTCGCCACGAGGGCGTCGGTGAGCGTGCCGTAGATGACCTGGAACTCGTCGCCCACCGTGGCACGGAGGGGGTCGAGCGCGGTGACGTCCGCGGTACTGTCGAAGGCGTGCTCGACGTCCTGCTGGGCTGCGGCGCGGTCCTCGAGCGTGCGGGAGTCGACCAGGTCGACGATCACGGCGATCACGGGCTCGGACTGCATGGGTTAAGCGTAGAGCTTCATATCGTCGAAAGTAAGCCTCGGGCTAAACCATTCGCGTCGGCCACTCCCGCCACTGCGCGGGCATGCGGCTGAAATGTCACCTTCTGGACGTCCGGCGTCGAACCTGACAGCATGGGCGGACGCTGTCGGAGGGGGACGAGCAGATGGATGGTGCACGACCGGGGACGGGTGTCGCCAGCGCGGGACCGACCGAGACCGCGGTGCGGCGGCAGTACGGTCCGCCACCCGTGCCGTCGATCGCGTGGAGCGGGGGCCGCGCGGTGCTCGCCTTCGTCGTGCCGTTCGCTGCCGGGCTGGTGCTGGCCGGGGTGGTGCTGTTGCTCGGCATCCGGGGTGGTCGAGTCGCCCTGGTGAACGGTGCGTTCGTGGCGCTCGACGGGGCCGGGGTACCCGTCGCCCTGCTCGCCATGGGCACGTTCATCGCGGCGCTCGGGCTCGGTTTCGGGGTGACCGCAACCACCGTGGTCATGCTCGCGGCCGCAGACGACGCGGTGGCGGGGCCGCGCGACGCCTGGCGGTGGTCGGTCCACCACCGGTGGCTCGTCGTCGACGCCGCTCTCGTCGCGTTGGTGGCGGTGGCGGCGGGGACAGCCACCGCTGTGTCGTGGCGGGCAGGTGGATGGGGCGCCGTCGTGATCGTCGTGCTGCTGGTGCTCGGTGCCGTCATCGTGGCGCCCCTGCTGCTCGGCTGGGCGTTGCTCGTGGCCGGTGTGCCCCGTCGATCGGCCTTCCGTCGTGCCTGGGAGTCTGGTCGGGTCGTCGTCCGCGGTGGACACGAGGCGACGGCGACGCCGCGTCGTGCGCTCGTCGGGGGAGCGACACTGACGACGGTGCTCGGGGTCGGCGTCCTGCTGCTGCTGCGCCTGTTGCCGCCGTCCGCGCTCCGGAGCAGCGTCATCGTCGCCTGGTGCTGTGTCGCCGTGACCGGACTGGTGCTGCTCGTCGTCGCGATCGCGGTGCGCGGCGCCGCAACGCGGAACGAAGGCGGTCGACTTCGGTCACCACTTGTGGCGGACTCGGCGGCCGGGGAACGACGGGCGAGTCCCGGCCTCATTGGAGCAGCGGCGTTGCTCGTGCCGGCGGTGGTGTTCGCGGTGGTCGTCTCGAGCAACCCGCTCGGCGCCGTGCAGTACGACGCAGCGTCGGTCGCTGCGCGCGCCATCTCCGGTGGAGACGTCGCCGACGTCACGGGGCAGACCGCTGTCGTGAGTGCGCCGTACACGCCTCCGAGCAGCCTTCGGATGTGTGGACAGGCGTCCTGTGACGGGGCCATGGAGATGCCCAGCCGGACACTCGGATCCGCGGTCGGCAGCGCGGGCGACGGCGGGTTGCTCACCGCCCAGTGGAAGGTGCGGTTCGACGGCGAGGAAGCGCAGCAGTACGAGCTCGAAGTCGTGCACTCCCGGCCGGACCAACTCGATGCGGCGAAGTCGGACGGTGCCGCCTGGCCCGCGGGCAGACGGGCGGAGAAGCGCGACTCCGCCGACGAGGCACCGGCCGTGGATCGCCCCGAAGGGCGTCGCACCACGGTCGCCGCCGTCGACATCGTTGAGACCGACCGGGACCGCGTCAGCTACTGGATGACCGACGTCGCAGTCGCGAGTTCCGGCGACCGGCCGGTCGTGGTCGGGATCGCCCGCGGCGGTGAACCGGAAGGACGCTCGCACCTGGTCGCCGTGTTCTGCGAGGACGTGTCCTGCGTCGAACACACGGTTCGGCAGGTGGCGCTGCCGTGGATCCCGCCGCTGGACCACCAGGGCGTGGACGTCGCCGTCGCGCCGGACGGCACCGCGGTGGTCTCGCTGGTGTCGGAGACCGACGCTCGTTCGCCGACCTTCACCGCCCTTCGGCTGGTGTCGTTCAGCCCGGACGGTGGCCAGCCCGTCGTCCGCGACCTGTCGCACGCGATCCCGCCGGGGGAGCCGGTCCGGGAGTGGGACGAGGCGTACGACGCGCGGGTGGCGATCGGCGGCGACGGGAACCCGGTCGTGCTCGCGCGGTCGAACGGTGTCTCGACCCAACGGCTGACGTTCTGCGCGGATGCGTCGTGCTCGTCTTCGTCGCACACGGACATCACGCCGAAGGGGCCGACGAGCCTCCTTCCGGCGTTCGTCATCGACCGATCGGGGCGGCCACTCGTCGCGGTCCGTGACGAGGAACGCGGCACTCTGGGACTGCTCTCGTGCCGTGACGCGCGGTGCACCAACTCCGAGCAGACGACGATCGCCCGGTTCCCGCCGGTGCAGGACGAACGGTCGGGCACCAGCACGCTGGCGATCGGCCTCAGTGCCGACGACACCCCCATCGTGCTGTCGGGGGGCGTGTCGGAGGACCGGGACGAGGACGTGCAAGGACTCGTGATCCGCTGCGACCGACCCCGGTGCGGGGTGTCGTGACGTGCCCGCTCGGTTCGACGACGATCGAGCGCTGACGCCCTAGGATCGTGGTGAGGGCCTTTAGCTCAGCTGGTAGAGCGCCACGTTTACACCGTGGATGTCGTCGGTTCGATCCCGGCAGGGCCCACCGAGCCACCGCTGGCCGGTCTCCCACCAGGACCGGCCAGCGATCAGTCAGTCGCTGAGGGGCGACAGCCATTCGGCTTCGAGGTCGCCTTCGACGAGGTCCGCGAGCTTGCCGAAGTAGTCCTGCATGTGCGGCTGCTGCACGTGGCGCGCGATGTCCGCCCCGGAGGACCACCGCTCGTAGAACGCGAACGCCCCGGGCTGCTCCTTCGTGGTGTGCACCGAGTACTGCTCGTAGCCGTGCTCGGATCGCACCGCGGGGATGATCGCGCGGATCGCGTCTTCGAGTTCCTGCTCCTTGCCGGCCCGGGCGCGGGCGAACCCGTAGACGGCCACCGGGGTCGTCGAGGCCAGGACGTCGGCGGGCATCAGGCCATCGGGGACGGCGTCTTCGGTCGTGCTCATGGTGACTGCTTCCTTCGTGTGGTTGCCGTCCCGAACGAGTGCTCCGGACGTCGCCAACGCTAGGAGCGGCCGGTGGGACGTTCAATGACCCTGAGGACCAGGTTCATGTCCGCGAGGACCATCCGGAATCGTTCCCTGGTCCATCCGGGAAGTCCGGCGTACATTCGTCGAAGTGGACGTCCTCTCCGAAGTGCTCGACGTCTCCGGAGTCCGGGGGAGTGCCGGCGCCCGGATCGCGGCCGCCGGAGACTGGGGCGTGGAGTGGGTCCGGGATCGCGACGCCGTCGTCTACGCGGTCACTGTCGGTGTCGCCTACCTGACGGTCGAGGGCGGGGCCCCGAGGCTCATGACGACGGGCGACGTCGTCGTCCTCACCACCGGCGCCGCCCATGCGCTCTCCAGTGCGCCCGGCGTCGGCATCCACTCCTGCGACGTCGCGGCCGCCGACGAGGCACGCCGGGGTGGTGGCCTCCTGCGCCTGGGTGACGGGGACGAGCAGACGCAGATCCTGGGCGCTTCGTACGCGCACGACCCCGCTGGATCCACACCGGTCTTCGCCCTGCTTCCTCCGGTGATCCACCTCCGAGCACAGCAGCTCGACGCGAGCCTCGCGGACATCGTCCGACTCATCGGGCACGAACTCGCTCGTCCCGGCCTCGCGACCCACCTCGTCCTCGATCGTCTCGTCGACGTCCTCCTCGTCGCGATCCTGCGGACCTGGCTCGCCTCCTCGCCAGAACCCGGCGCCTTGTGGTGGGGAGTCCTCCGCGACCCGCTCCTGATGCGGGCTGTCACGAGGATCCACGAGGCTCCCGGTCACCCCTGGACGACCGAGGCGCTCGCACGTGACATCGCGACGTCGAAGCAGACGCTGGTGCGCCGCTTCCGGACGTTCGCAGGCACCACGCCGGGGGAGTACCTCACCCGCTGGAGGATGGACCTCGCAGCGCGTCGACTCCGTGACACCGACGACGGCCTCCAGAAGATCGCCGCCGACGTCGGGTACACCTCCGTCTACGCGTTCAGCCGAGCGTTCAGCCGTGAACGGTCGCTCCCGCCCGGGCGGTACCGAACGGTCGCCCGCGCAGGTGAGCGCCCCGATTGACGGGAGCACTACTCGCTGATCGTCGATTCGCTCGCCGCGCCCATGGAGAGCAGGATCAGCGCGCGCGCCGTTGCAGAGCCGGCCTCGCAGCCGTAGACGACGAGCTGCAGGCCGGGTGACCCTTCGACGGCGAAGGTGTGGGCGTCGAACTCCAGCCGCCCGACCTCCCCGTGCGCGAACTGCTTCGCGGTGGTCGTCTTGCGCCGTACCCGTTGCGTGCTCCACCGTTCGGCGAACTCCGGGCTGGCGTCGTTCACTTCCTCGATGAGACGGAGGAGGCGCGGGTCGCTCCCGAACTCCGCGGTCGCCGCCCGCAGGCTCGCGACGGTTGCGTCGGCGGCGCGGGTCCAGTCGGCGTGGAAGTGCCGCGCCGTCGGGTCGAGGAAGGTCATCCGCACGAGGTTGTCGAACCGTCCGAAGGGTGCGTACACCGCACGGGCCAGGGCGTTCGCGGCGAGGATCTCGTGCGCGGGGTCGATCACGAAGGCGGGGTGTGTCGACCACGAGTCCAGCAGCTGCCCGAGAGCCTGCGTCACCGACGTCGCCACGCGGGGGACTCGCGGGGAAGCAACCAGTCCTGCCAACGCGAACAGGTGGGCGCGCTCGTCGCCCTCGAGCTCGAGCCCGTCGGCGATGCCCTCGAGCACGGCGGCGCCGGGGCTCACCTCCCGCCCTTGCTCGAGGCGTGTGTAGTAGTCGACGCTGACGCCACCCAGCACCGCGAGTTCCTCGCGGCGGAGCCCGGGAACCCGGCGGACACCTCCGCCTGGCAGTCCGAGCGACTCCGGGGCGAGGCGGCCGCGGACGGCGCGCAGGTACGCGGCGAGGGTGAGGTCGTCGGCGGGCACGGGACCAGGGTAGGTGGCAGGAGTTCCGTCTCCCTGGTCCTGCCGCACCCCGGCAGGACAGGGCGATGGTCCGGGACTGCGCGGCGTCGAGGCTGGGAGCATGGACACCAGCAGCGCATCCCAGCCCGTTCACCCCTACCTCGGCCTCTGGGTCACCGCCGATGGCCGCATCCGCCACGAGCTGCGGCCCGACGGCCGCTACGTGGAGGCCCGAGGTGACCATGAGGCGGCCTACGTAGGCGCCTACGAGGTCGACGGCGACCACATCGACTACCGAGACGACACCGGCTTCACCACGGACGGCGACTTCAGGGACGACGTCCTGCACCACGCGGGCATGGTGCTGCACCGACGGAAGGTCGTCCTGGTGACGGGCGCCTCGAGCGGCATCGGGCGCGCGACGGCCATCCGTCCCGCCGCGGCCGGCCACCCCGTCGTGCTCGGGGCCCGGCGCACCGACCGGCTCGACGAGCTCGTCAGCGAGATCGAGGCGGCGGGTGGCACGGCGATGACAGTGCCGCTCGACGTCACCGCCCTCGTCTCGGTGCAGGAGTTCGCGGCTGCCGCCCGGGCACGCTTCGGCCGGATCGACGTGCTCGTCGCGAACGCCGGCGTGATGCCGCTGTCGCCCCTTGCCGCAGGTCTCGTCGACGAGTGGGACAGGATGATCGACGTCAACGTCCGCGGCCTCCTCCACAGCGTCGCGGCGACACTGCCCACCATGCTCGCGCAGGGCACGGGCCACGTCGTGACGATCGCGTCCGTCGGCGCCTACGACGTCTCGCCCACGGCTGCCGTCTACTGCGGCACGAAGTTCGCAGCACGGGCGATCACCGAGGGGCTGCGTCAGGAGTCACCGCGTGGAATCCGTGTCACCACTGTGTCGCCCGGAGTCACCGAGTCCGAGCTCGCCGCAACGATCACCGACGCCGCCGCCGCCGCAGCGATGGTCGTCTACCGTGCCGAGTCGATCTCCGCCGACGCGATCGCCCGCGCCGTCTCCTACGCGGTGGCCGAGCGACCCGATGTCGACGTGAACGAGATCGTCGTGCGGCCTGCGGCCCAGCGTTGAGTTGCTCCGCAGTGTCGCAGCGAGCGAGCAGCGAGAGGCCGACCGGGCGGAACGTCGACACGCGGGTGGAGGGAAGTGGGTCGGCTAGCGGATCACGTCTGTCTGCCGGTTCGGTCGTCTCCGCAAGGTCCTGCAGGTCACGGCTGACGGCCGCCGACGTCACCGAGGCCTTCGAGGAACTTCCTGAGAAGGCCGATCATCTGCGACCGCTCGTCGTCGTCGAGCGCCGCGAGCAGGGCCCGCTCGTTCTCGACGTGGCTGACGAGCGCGTCGTTGACGGTTGCCAGGCCTTGTGACGTGAGGGTCACGATCACGCTGCGGCGGTTCTCGGGGTCGGTCTCTCGAGTCACGAACCCTTTCGCGACCAGCCGGTTGAGGCGGTTCGTGATGGCGCCGGATGTGACCATCGTGCTGGCGAGTATCTCTCCGACGGTCAGCCGGTGTGGTGTGCCGGCGCGGCGGAGCGCCGCGAGCAGGTCGAACTCACCCGGCAGGAGGTCGTGTTCGGCGAGGACCGCGGCGATGCGCCTGTCAAGGATCGCTTCCGCGCGGCTGATGCGTCCGATCAGAGCCATCGGGCTCACATCGAGTTCCGGACGTTCCTTCGCCCACTGCGCGAGCACGCGATCGACAGCGTCGGGCATCCACACTCCTTCACGTTGAACTGTTTGACATCAACTCTACGCTGCCTATACTGACCAACGTTCAACAGTACGACGTTGAGAGAATTGGGGGGACGAGCGGATGAACAACAACGCGAGGGGCACCACTCGAGGCGCGATGGAACTGCACCTCGGCGACGAGGTCGCCGACGCACTCGCCGACGGTGCTGCCGTACTGGCACTCGAGTCGAACGTCGTCGCCCAGGGGCTGGCGTACCCGAGGAACCTCGACACTGCGCTGCGGGTGGAGGAAACGGCGCGGGAGGCTGGCGCCGTCCCCGCGACCACTGTGGTCCTCGACGGTGTCGTCCGCGTCGGCCTCACCCGAGAGGAACTCGAACGGGTCGCGTCCTCGCCGACACTGCCGAAACTCTCCACCCGAGACCTCGGCGCGTGCCTGGCACGCGGCGGCACCGGCGTGACGACGATCGCTGCGACCATGGCCATCGCGGACCTCGCCGGCATCGCCGTCGTGTCATCTGCGGGGCTCGGCGGCGTGCATCGCGGTGCGAGCGAGAGCTTCGACATCTCCGCAGATCTGCCACAACTCGTGCGCTCCAAGGTCATCGTCGTGTCCGCAGGAGCGAAGAAGATCCTGGATCTGCCAGCCACCTTGGAGTACCTGGAGACAGCGGGCGTCCCCGTCGTGGGCTACCGGTCCGATGAATTCCCGGCGTTCTACTGCGTTTCCAGTGGCCTCCCGGTGCCACACCGAGCCGACGACATGTCAGAGATCGTGCGAACAGCACTCAGCCACTGGTCGATGCGGGACAGCGGGGCGGTCCTCGTCACGCACCCGATCCCCGAAGCGGACGCACTGCCATCCGCCGAGGTCGACGCAGCCATCGACGAAGCGCTCCTCCGGGTGGCATCGGAACGCGTCAGCGGGCAACGCGTCACCCGGTACCTCCTCGACGCGGTGGACGACGCAACGCAGGGGCGGGCGAGCACAGCGAACGCGGCCGTCCTCATCAGCACCACCACGATCGGCGCGGAGACAGCAGTCGCGTACGCCGAAGCAACGAGGGAGCCGCGGTCGTGAACGCGGTCGAAGTGGTCCTGTTCGACCTCGACGGCACACTCATCAACACCCCTCCCGCCATCGCGGTCGCGCTTCGCGCGGCGGTCGTCGACACCACCGGTACGGAACTGGACCTCGCCAGCATCATCCCGCTGATCGGCAGACCGTTGCCGGCACTGTGCGGGAAGCTCGTCAACCGGGACGAAGACGACCCGGTGACGACCGCTGTCACCGCCGCGTACCAGGACCACTACCGGCGCGACATCGTCCCGAACGCGAAGAACCTGCTGTTCCCCGACGTCGCCGCCGGCGTCGCGGCGCTGGCAGCGGACGGGAAGCAGCTCGCCATCGTCACCAGCAAGAACCACGGTGCCGCGGAACTGATTCTCGACTCGGCCGGCCTCCTTCCGTTCTTCGACGTCATCGTCGGCGCTGACGACGTCCGAACCCCGAAACCCGCGGCGGACGCTGGCCAGCACGCCTTGCAGTTGCTCTCCGCGAACCCGGTTGCGGCAGTGATGGTCGGGGACACCGCCGACGACATCCACATGGCCGACGCGGTCCCCATGCGGTCCATCGGGGTGACCTACGGGGCGACCAGCGCAGCGGCGATGGCAGCCCTGCACCCCACCTTCATCGCGAACAACTTCCCGGCGGTCGCATCGGCGCTCGCCTTCGACTCCACTGCGAAGGATGCGGTCCACTCGTGAGCAACCACAGCACCGAAACGCTCGACCGGCCGACAGGAGCTGGCCGTCAGGTCCACGAACTCGCCCGCACTGACGCCCTCCTGACCCTGCACGCGGCAGCGCGGGACGCCGACGCCACCCATCTGGAGTTCGTCCTCACAACGCAACGGATCATGCGGCTCCTCCTCGAGGACGCACTCGGCAGGCTGCAACACACGGACAGCACCCCGACCACTCCCATCGGCGCTCCGTTCCCCGGACGCCGCCGAGTCCAGCAGGAGACCTTCGCCGTGTCGGTGCCACGGGCAGGCGACGCCCTCGAAGCGGAGCTGCGGGCGATCGTCCCGGATGCGCGGCTGGGGAAGATCCTCATCCAGAGGGACCCCGACCGGAAGGTCCCCGTCTTCCACTGGAGCAAGCTGCCGGACGGCCTCGCCGGCAGCGAGGTGCTCCTCCTCGACCCGATGATGGCGACCGCGGGCACAGTGAAGATGGCGGTCAGCGTCCTCGCTGCTGCCGGCGTCCGGCCAGCGGACATCATCCTCGTCAACTTCCTCACCTGCCCTGAGGCGCTCGAGAGGCTCTTCGACGAGTACCCGGAGATCCGCGTCGTCACGAGCTTCATCGACGAGGGGCTCACCGAACAGGCGTTCATGCGTCCCGGTATCGGAGACTTCGGCGACAGGTACTACGGAACGTACCGATGACCGCCCCCGCGAACACGCCAGCCATCGGTGTCGCTGGCATCACCGCGGCAGCCGCAGTGGCACCCATCGTCTGGGGAACCACCTACGTCGTGACCACCCAGCTGCTCCCCGCCGCCCACCCGATGACCGCCAGCGTCCTCCGCGCGCTGCCGGCGGGGCTGCTGCTGCTGGCGATGCGGCCCGGCATCCCGCCTCGTGGCTGGCGACTCCGGACCGCGGTCCTCGGAATGCTCAACATCGGCTGCTTCTTCCCGCTGCTGTTCATCGCCGCGTACCGCCTTCCCGGCGGACTCGCGTCGGTCGTCGGCGCACTGCAACCCCTCATCATCATCGCGTTGACGCTGATGCTTCGATGGGGGAGACCGTCGCTGGCACACCTGCTGTGGGGCATCGTCGCCCTCCTCGGAGTGTCCCTGGTGTCCGTGACCGGGGGAGCGTCGTTCGACCTGCTCGGCTTCGGCGCGTCCGTTCTTGGCACCGTGTCGATGGCGTCCGGCATCCTCCTCACCCGTCGGTGGGGCACCCCACCGAACACACATCCGCTGAACTCCACTGCCTGGCAGCTCATCGTCGGTGGTGCTGCCATCATCCCGCTCATCCCTGTCTTCGACCGGGGGCCGTGGGACCCGACAACGGGCGGCCTCGTGGGGTACGCATGGCTGACCTTCGTCGGCGGGGCGCTCGCGTACAGCCTGTGGTTCCGAGGGGCTCGGACCCTCGCTCCCACCGGCATCGCACTCCTCGGTGTCCTCAGCCCGGTCACCGCAGCCGTCCTCGGCTGGGTCGTCCTCGGGCAGGCACTCACCCCCGTGCAGATCATCGGGTTCGTCGTCGCGCTCGGCGGCTCGCTCGGCGGGCAGCTGACACCGGCGTACAAGCCACGCGCCGCTCTGCGCCAAGCCATCTCGTAAGCACCACCGTCAGGAAGGGGAATCTGATGGCAACACTCACATCGGTCGCTGCATCTGGGGACGCAGAGACACTCACCGCACTGCTGCGAGCCGCAGTCGAGGAGAATCCTCGGAACGCTGCGGTCATCGACGGTGACACCACCGTCACCTTCGCGGATCTGTGGACACATGCGCACGCACAGGCGACGCATCTCATGAAGTCCGGTGTCCGCCCCGGCGATGCCGTGGGGCTCTTCCTGGAACCAGGTGCCGGACTCATCACCGCGGCTTGGGGTGTCCTCCTCGCCGGCGCCGCGTACGTCCCATTGGCTGTGGACTACCCCGCGGAACGCATCCGGTACATGATCAACCACTCGAAGCTCGAGCACGTCATCACCGATGAGCGATCCGGCGCGGCCGTCCGGAGGTTGACGCCGGACACCGTGCGGGTGCACAAGACGGGCGACCACGCTCTGTCAACCGTCAACCCGACGGCGGACCAGCACATCTCGAATCCCGCCGGACCCGCGTACGTGATCTTCACGTCCGGTTCAACCGGGAAGCCGAAGGGCGTCGTGGTTCCGCATCGGGCGATCAGCCACCAGATGCGGTGGCTCGCCCAGGAGATGACACTCAGCAGCTCCCGCGTCCTCCTCAAGACGCCGACGAGTTTCGATGCCGCGCAGTGGGAACTCCTCGCAAACGCCACCGGCGGAACCATCATCATCGGCCCCGCCGGCATCCACAGAGACCCGGCACGGATCGCGCAGTTCGTCCACGCCCAACGGGTCACGCATCTGCAGTGCGTTCCAACACTGTGGCGCGCACTCGTCCGAGAGCCGTCGTTCACCGCCAACGACACGCTCACCCACGTGTTCAGCGGCGGCGAGGCGTTGACGAACGCTGACGCGCGAGAGCTCGTCGACGCGGTACCCCGCGCGGCGCTCATCAACCTGTACGGCCCGACCGAGACGACGATCAACGCCACCTTCCACCGGGTAGGCCCACGCGACATCGACGATGTCCAGTCGGTGATCACGATCGGACAGCCGGTACCCGGCTGCACCATCCATGTCCTGGACGACGCACGCCGACCCGTCGCCGCCGGAGACGTCGGCGAGCTCGTCATCGGAGGCCCCCAGGTCGCATCCGGGTACAAGAACGACCCGGAGCGAACAGCGGAACGGTTCATCGACATCGACGTCGATGGGGAACGCACGCGCGTGTACGTCACCGGGGACCTCGTCGCCCAGCACCCGAACGGGGACCTGCACTTCCACGGCCGCGTGGACGACCAGGTGAAGATCAACGGCCACCGTGTGGAGACGGAAGAAGTCCGCCTCGCCATCGAACAGCATCACTGGGTGCGCTCCGCCGCGGTCGTCCCCTGGACCGACCCACGCGACGGCCTCGCGCGCCTCGCCGCGTTCGTGGAACTCGACCCGGAAGAGGCCGCGGTCATGGACGCCGACCGTGCTGGACAGCATCACCGGTCGAAGAAGGGACACGACCAAGTCCGGGCACAACTCGCCGCGCTCAAGCGCGACAGCGCCCACTCGCCATCGGACGAAACCGCCCTTCCCACCGCGAACGGCACCCCCGAACAGCGGAAGACGGCGTTCGCCCGGAAGACGTACCGCTTCTACGACGGCGGCGACCTGACCAAGGACGACATCGCCACGTTCATCGCCGACTCCCGGCAACCGGAACCGGCCGTGCCGCCCGCGCCGATGAACGTCGAACGCATCGGACACTTGCTCCGCTGGTTCGGGCCGTTCAGCAGCAGTGAACGGCTCCTTCCCAAGTACGCATACGCGTCCCCTGGCGCCCTCAACGCCACCACCATCTACCTCGAGGTCGTCGGCGTCGACGGCATCGACGACGGACTCCACGAGTACCACCCCGACACCCACGCGCTCCAGCAGGTCGGAGCAGCGCCCACCGAGACAGCACCCGGACTCATCCGCGTGCAGCTCGTCGGTGACCGCGACGCGATCGAAGCGGTGTACGCCACGAACGTCGACGAGGTGCTGCACTTCGAAGCAGGGCACATTGCTGGCCTCCTCGACCACGCGTCCGCCGAGCTCGGCTACTTCACCCACCACCGCACCCCGGTGCAAGATCCGCGGATCTCCGACACCCACCGGGTCTGCACCGCCGTCATCGACCTCCACACGGAACGGCCGGCTCCGGACGACTTCCCGGTGCGGACGACAGTGCAGCTCCACAGCAACGTCACCGACGGACGCGCCGGAACCTACGATGTCGGGCCGAACGGCCTGGAACGTGTGAGCGCGGACGTCATCGAACGACGGCACGTCATCGCCATCAACCAGGAAACGTACGACCGGTCCAGTTTCGGAGTGGCGATGTCAGTGCCCGCCGGAGCAGGCTGGCGTGGTTTCGTGGAACTCGGTCGAACCCTGCAACGACTGCAGATGAACTCATCCAACATCGGACTGATGTCGGCGGGGTACTCATCGATGACGGGACGTGACCTGCCATCCGCTGTTCGCTACCGGAGCATCGTCGGAGGTGACCCTCTGATGTACTTCGCTGTCGCCGGGGCGGTGTCCGACGGGCAGGTCGAGTCGGTCGGCATGCGTGAAGACTCCGTGCACACGCGCGGTCCGGAGGAGATCCTCCGCGACGATCTCCGGAAGACCCTCCCGTACTACATGGTGCCGTCACGGGTCACCGTCACCGACAGCATCCCCGTGTCCAACAGCGGGAAGCACGATCGATCCGCGCTCATCACCACGATGGAGACGACCGTCGCACCCGCGGTGGAAACGGTTCCACCAGGAAGCGACGTCGAGGGGCGCATCCTCACCCTCTGGAACGAGGTACTCGGCGCCGAGCAGCACTCCGTCACAGCGGACTTCTTCGACGTCGGTGGGAACTCCCTCGACGCGGTGCAACTGATCAACCGCATCAACCGGGAACTCCGAGGGACGCTCCCGGTGCAGACCGTCTTCGAGCGGCCCACGGTCCGCGCCCTTGCCGCGGCGCTGAGCGCCGACCCGCCCACGTCCAGGCTGATCAAACTCGCCGACGGCTCAGGGCAGCCCTGCATCATCTGGCCGGGCCTCGGTGGCTACCCGATGAACCTCCGCGCGCTGGCGAAGCACCTGTCTTCGGAGTTCGCCGTCTACGCCGTCCAAACCCATGGGCTGAACGTCGGAGAGACCCCGTACCCGACGCTGCAGGAGATGGTCGACCGGGACGTCGCGCTCCTCGGCGGAGCGTTCCCCGACCAGGACCTGACCCTCGCCGGCTACTCGTTCGGCGCTCGAGTCGCGACCACCGTTGCCGCCGCCCTGCAGCGGGGAGGACGCACGATCAGTCGGCTCATCCTCGTCGCTCCGGGTTCACCGTTCGTTCCGGGGCTCCACGTCACCCCCGGCGACCGGTTCACTGACCCGTACTTCCTCAGGATGGCGTACTCCGTCTTCCTCGGGCGGCTCCCGGACGCCGACGCGTCAGGACGCCTGGACACGATCACCGACGAGGGGCACTTCCTTGCCGCGTTGCAGGCATGGCGGCCCGATCTCGACACCGAACTAGCAAGGAGGATCCTGCGGGTCGCATCGACCACGTTCCAGTTCCGGGCAGCGCCAGCCCCGGACGTCACCGGGCTGCTGGAGAGCTTGGAAGTGTTCACCGCCACCGGGGACAGCCCGTCGTTCCTCCGAGCAACGGAGACGACCCTCGAAGACGCTGGTCGGCTCTGCCACCTCCCCGTCGACCACTACACGATCCTCCGTGACCCGACGGCAGCGATCATCGCCGAACTGCTCGGCGACCGACAACTGCAGGAGGGTTGATGCCCCACTTCAAGATCTGGCACTTCCACCCAGAGCTCACCGATGACCAACGGCAGCGTCTCGCGGCTGCCCTCGAGACCGTCGCGGTGGACATCCTCGGAACCTCGCCGAGCGCTGTGTCCGTCGACGAGATCGGCGTTCCGGAGGACGCTTGGAAGGCCGACGTGTTCGACGTCGAGATCCTTCCGCGCCACGAAGACCTCGTCCGCAAACCGGGCTACTCCATGTGACGGCCAGGGGCGGCGGCAAGTGTGAACGGATCAGGCTCCCTTGCCGCGGCCCTCTTCGAGAACCACACGGCGACCGACGAGACCTTCGGCAACCGAACTGACCTCGAACTCTTCGAACAGGAAGAGACGACCCTCGCGTACGCATCGCCCGAACGCCTCGCCGAGTTCCGCACAGCACGGTCCTGCGCACGAGAAGCCCTCCGGGCGCTCGGCGAACCCATGACCAGCATCCCCGTCGGCGTGGACCGTGCGCCTGTCTGGCCGGCAGGAATCGTCGGAAGCATCACCCACTGCGTCGGGTACCGGGCCGCGGTCGTCGCCAAACGCGAACACGTCCTCGCCGTCGGCGTGGATGCCGAACCCGACGCACCCCTGCCGCCCGGGGTCGCAGAAGGAACCCTCACCGCGGGGGAGACCGCAGCAACCCGTTACCTGTCGGCCGGCACCAACTGGGACCGCCTGCTCTTCAGCGCCAAGGAATCCGTCTTCAAGCTGCAGACCCAACTCCAACCAGCACTCCACATCGCGATCACCGAGGTACACGCAGACGGAACGATCCAGACCACACCCGGGCTGCCTGGCGTGCACATCGACGTCAGATGGGTCACCGGGTCGGGCCTCATCGTCACCGCGGCGACTGCCCGCCGTGTGCAGCAGTAGCCAGCGGCAGTCCAGCTCGAGAAGGACGAGACGCTTCCGGTGACGGCAGCGAAGGGAAGCGTCCGCCGGCCAAGTCTCGATCGGCCTCCTCTCCGGGACCGCTGCGCCGGACGACGACGTCCCCAGAACTGCGCGAGACGCCACCAGCAGGCTGACGGAGGCGTCGGGAGGAGCGGTAGCGTCACCCCCATGACCGAGACGAAGCAGCGCACCCTGCTCGAACGGATGATCGGGAGGCCCCTACCGTGGCTGGCCTGGACGTGGGTGGTCCTCGCCCTGATCTGGCTCGTCCTCGCCATCGTCGAACCGTCCGGGTTCCACACCACCATGGCGATCGTCTGGATCATCCTCGCCGCCCTGCAACTCGCGTCGGTGTCCTTCACCCGCAGGCAGGAACGGAACCGTGCTCGAAACGCGGCCGAGGACTCGTAGCCGACCCGGTGTCGGACGTCGCGTGTGCGCACGCCCGGCACCGCGGATCACCCCGCGATCTGGTCGAGCTGCCGCACGTCGTCCTTCGACAGTGTGATCGTTGCACCGGCGATGTTCTCGCGCAGGTGCGCCACCGACGACGTGCCCGGGGTGAGCAGTACGTTCGGGGAACGCTGCAGCAGCCAGGCGAGCGCGACGGACATCGACGTCGCTCCGAGCCGGGTTGTAGCCGTTCTGCACGCGTCCGGATCTCGTCCGGCTCCCGGGCGGCCAACCGCCCTGCGCGTCCCCGTCGCCCGCCCGCCTTGGTCGCGATGAGCAGGTCGGACCGGTAAGGGGGCAAGGCCTCGTGGATCAGGTCGTTCACGACCCGCGGGCCTTTCGTCTGGGAGGTGTCGACGTGGGTGATGCCGCTGGCGACTGCTTCGCGGAGCACCGCGATCGCGCCGTCGTGGTCCTCCGGCGGGCCGACGACCCAGGGGCCGGCGAGTTGCATCGCGACGTACCCGAACCGGCTGACGACGCGATCGCCGAGTGTCCAGGCGCCGCCGGGGAGTCCTGCGGTGATGGGGTCGTTCATGGGGGAGTCAGCTCGCGCGGGTGCTCGCCGGGGTGAGTCCGAAGATGCTGACGGAGACGCTCCGGTCCCTCGAGCGCGACGGCCTGGTGGCACGGACCGCGATCGCGACGGTCCCCGTGTCCGTGACCTACGAGCTCACCGGACTCGGGCTGTCGCTGCACGAGACCGTCCGTCAGCTCAAGCGCTGGTCGGAGGCCCACCGTGACGACGTCGCCGCACACTAGGCACGGTTCGACGTCACCGAGTGACACGTCGTCAAGGGGCGTCCTCGTGGTGGCCGCGGTCCTGGGCGCACCACCGCTCCGACCCGTAGGCTCCAGACGGACCCACCGGTGCACGGGGCGCACGGCGGGATCCGAGGGGGAACCACATGTCCATCACATCCAGGATCACCACAGCGGGGACGGCGACCGTGATCGTCGCGCTCGCACTCTCCGGCTGCGCCGGGACCGGCACCACGGCACCGGGAGTGGAGCGGGCCACACCGCGGTCGTCGGCACCGACACAAGCGCCGACCCAGGCACCGACGGAGACGCCGACCGCGCCGGCCACCGTCGACTCGGCCACGAAGGACCTCACGTTCGAGGACGGCGACGCGCTCTCGGCGAGCACGCTGCCCGCGTTCGGGCTCCAGGTCTCGGCACTCGACGGCTGGGAGCAGACCGGCGAGGACCAGACCACCGGGTCGCGGGAGTACACGAACACGGACGGCTCCGTGGCGACGATCACGCAGCAGCGGCTGACCGACCTCGACCCGACGATCGGGGACCGTGCCGCCACCGAGCAGCTGTTCACGGCTGCGGGGCTGCCGGCCGACCGGCTCGAGGAGCAGCTCCTGCCGACGATCACGGGCGGCACGGCGCAATTCCTGTCGATCGCCGGGCACAACACGGACGGGTCCTGGTCGGCAACGGTCGCGCGTGCCTTCGCGAAGCCCGGAGCGGCGCTCATCGTGAAGGTCCGGACGACCTCGCAGGATGCGCTCCGTCCCGACCTGCACGACATCCTGGTCAACGCGCAGGTGGTCGTCGCCTAGCGAGCCGGTGCGACGGGGGCGCCGCGTCGGGCCGCCGGGACGGGTCCCTATGCTGAGTCCTCGTGCGCCGCTCCGTCCGTCTCCTGACCGTCCTCGTGATCGTCACCCTGTTCGCCGTCGGGGTCCTGTCGGCGGTGGTGTTCATCCAGCGTGTGCTGGCGGATCCGGCGAGCGACGTCGCCTGGGTCGGCACCGTCCGGGCGACGGGGTTCATCGTCATCGGGGTCATGCTGACACTGCTCGGACGGCGAGCGATGCCCGCGGCCGTCGACGCGGTCAACCTGCCCGCCAGCGCCGGTCCGGTGCGGCCGCTCACGGTCGTCGTGTGGGTCGTCCTCGGCGCCACCATCTACTCGATCCTGCGCGGCTGGACGGTGATCGTCCCCGTCGCGGCCGTCGTCGGTGCGATCGTGGTGGCGTTGCCGTTCGTCGAACGCTTCCTGGACGCGGCGCTGGCCCGGCAGGCTGCGCGAGCCGACGCCGACGCCGACGCCGACGCGTGAGACGGCACGCGGGACGGACGTGAGACGGTCACGAGACGGGACGGGAGGCCCGGTGCCA
>NZ_MJGL01000066.1:0-517 GCF_001864855.1 Curtobacterium sp. MCBA15_005 | reverse complement strand
TTTGTAGAGTGCCTTGCCCCACGGGGTTAACCGGTAGCTGTCCGTTCGGTCCTTGCTGTCCTGCCAGACATGCCGGGTCAGTACTTTGACGTGGTTGGCGCTGCGCGTGCATTGACTCAGCAGCGGGCAGTCTTTGCAGTTCGTGGGGTTGGATTTGTACTCCCGGTAGCCAAGGCGATTGGTGGTGGCGTAGATCAGTTGCTGGCCTTGCGGACAGCGATAGCTGTTGGTCTCGGGGTCGTAAGTGAAGGCCCGTTTTGGAAGGTAGCCCTTGGGCTTGTTCGGCCGCCGGTAGCCCATCACCCCGTAAAGGCCCCGGTCTTCCAGCCCCTTACAGATGCCGGCGGTGTAGTAGCCCGCATCCAACCCCACGCCCCAGACATCGAAGCCAAAGCGCTCACATTGGCGATCCAGTCTGTCCAGATAAGGGCGGCTGTCATGCAGGTTGGCTGGCGTGGCGTAACTGTCCGTGATGATGGCGTTGCGACCATCAACGGTTCGGTGGTCCAGGTAGAAG
>NZ_MJGL01000065.1:0-229 GCF_001864855.1 Curtobacterium sp. MCBA15_005 | reverse complement strand
GCCGAGGTGCTCGAGCAGCTCGCCGACGCCGGGTACGCCGCCGTCGAAGAGGTCGTCACCGCGCACGAAGACCTGATGTTCTCGCTCCCCAAGGAGCTCCGCACCGACGCCTCGGGCAACCCGACGCGCGCGCTCGGCGGGCGTCGGGCATGAGCGGCGCGGACGGCTGGTCCTCGGTCCCGCGTCGCGACCCGGCGAACCAGGTCGACGCCGGTTCCGGTGCCGGCCA
>NZ_MJGL01000064.1:0-279 GCF_001864855.1 Curtobacterium sp. MCBA15_005 | reverse complement strand
CAGGTAGAAGCTATAGAACTCGCTGTTAGACCCATAGGCATCGGCATAGATCTGGGCGGCCTGAGCATCACCTTCACCACGCATTTCCTCAGCCTTGGCAAAGGCTTCCGCCAGGATAACGGTGCGCTGGCGATCAGCATCCGCGCGAATGCCCTCCGCCAACTCGCGACCGCTGGAGCGGAATTCCTGCGCCAGTTTCTCGCGCTCGGTCGCCATTCGACGATAGACGTTCTGGCTCACCTGCCCCGGGAATTCAATGGCTTTGACGCGGATATCCAC
>NZ_MJGL01000063.1:0-365 GCF_001864855.1 Curtobacterium sp. MCBA15_005 | reverse complement strand
GCTCGAGGACCTCGTCGGCCGCATCCGCGACGAGTGGGACTCCACCGAGTACGACGAGTCCGTGCTGGCGCACGACGGCGTCGACGGCGCCACCGTGCTCGAGGACCTGGCCGCGGACGGCGGCCCCGTCCTGCCGGACGGCGACTACGAGACCGTGGGTGGGCTCGTGCAGGTGCAGCTGGACCGCGTGCCCGAGGTCGGCGACGTCGTCCTGGCCGGTGGACACCGTCTCGAGGTGACCGCCATGGACGGTCACCGCGTCGCGCGCGTGCGCATCGGAGCCGACGCCGCGTCCTGACCGCGGGACAGAGCGGGGGGGAAAGCCCCTGGCGCAGGCGGTCGCACCACCCCGCCAGACGCCGACG
>NZ_MJGL01000062.1:904-1588 GCF_001864855.1 Curtobacterium sp. MCBA15_005 | reverse complement strand
TCGACGCGGTCACCGGCGGCTGCCGCGAGGGCGCCGAGGAGCAGCGCCGACTCGATGAACGTGTCGAGTCGGGGTTCGTCGGCGACCCGGCCGGCACCCGCCCGGCCCGCGTCGACCACGACGACGACGCGCCGGTCGCGTTCCGGCCGCCAGGTGCGGACGACGAGGTCCTGCCGCCGCGCGGTGGCGCGCCAGTCGATCGACCGCACGTCGTCGCCGCGCACGTAGTCGCGCAGCGAGTCGAACTCGGTGCCGTGCCCGCGGAGCTGCAGCGTGGTCTCGCCGTCGAGCTCGCGGAGCCGTGCCAACCGTGACGGCAGGTGCCGCCGGGAGCGGAACGGCGGCGTCACGACGAGTTCGCCCGGTGCCGCGACGACCCGCTGCCGTGCGGCGAGGCCCAGGGGACCGAAGGACCGCACGGCGACCCCGGTGGTGCGGCGTCGACCACGACGGAACGGTGTGAAGCGCATCCGGGCCGTCCGTCGTTCCCCGGCGGGGACCGTCATCCGGATCCGACGGGGACGGTGGCCGGCCGACGGCTCCCACATGTCGCGGACCACACCGCGGACCGTCCGGGAGCCGTCGTTGGCGAGCACGAGGGTGCCGTCCGCGGTGCTGTCGCGTCGGGCGAGCCGGGGCATCCGCCGCTCCACCCGGACCCGTCGCAGGTCGGCGGCGAGCACG
>NZ_MJGL01000062.1:0-207 GCF_001864855.1 Curtobacterium sp. MCBA15_005 | reverse complement strand
CAGGTCGGCGGCGAGCACGACGTCGAGGGCCGCGGCGAGGAGCACCACCCCGACCCACGCCAGACCGGCCCACCCGCTGCCGAGTAGCACGGTGGGCACGAGGGCGACGGCGAGGAGCGCGACGAACCGGCCGGAGACCGCCACTAGATCGGCACCCGCACCTGCTCGAGCACCTGCTGGAGCACGCCGTCGGCGCCGACGCCCTCG
>NZ_MJGL01000061.1:1125-1271 GCF_001864855.1 Curtobacterium sp. MCBA15_005 | reverse complement strand
CTGCTCGAGGCGATGGAGGAACGCCAGGTGAGCGTCGACGGTGACGCCCGTGCGTTGCCGGACCCCTTCTTCGTCGCCGCGACGATGAACCCGATCGAGTTCGAGGGCACGTACACGCTGCCCGAGGCGCAGCTCGACCGGTTCCT
>NZ_MJGL01000061.1:0-405 GCF_001864855.1 Curtobacterium sp. MCBA15_005 | reverse complement strand
CGCAGCTCGACCGGTTCCTGATGAAGCTGACCCTCGACATCCCGCCGCGCGACGTCGAGTGGCAGGTGCTCCGGCGTCACGCCGACGGCTTCGTGCCGCGCGACGTCCGGTCGGCCGGCATCACCCCGGTGGTCGGCGTCGACGAGGTGGTCCGTGCGCAGCGTGCCGTGCGCGCCGTCGGTGCCCGCGACGACGTGCTCGCCTACATCGTCGACCTCGCCCGGGCCACCCGGCAGGCACCGTCCGTCCGTGTCGGTGTCAGCCCCCGCGGTGCGACGGCACTGCTCGCGGCCGCCAAGGCCTGGGCCTGGCTCACCGGCTACGACGCGATCACCCCGGACCACGTGCAGGCCATGACCCTGCCGGTCTGGCGGCACCGCCTGCGGGTCGCCGCCGACGCCGAGC
>NZ_MJGL01000060.1:0-229 GCF_001864855.1 Curtobacterium sp. MCBA15_005 | reverse complement strand
GACGAAGGACTCGTCCGTGCCGCGGCCTCGGCGTCGACCCCGATCGTCTCGGCGATCGGGCACGAGGCCGACCGCCCGATCCTCGACGAGGTCGCCGACCTGCGCGCCTCGACCCCGACTGACGCCGCCAAGCGCGTCGTGCCCGACGTCGCCGAGGAACTCGCCAACGTCCGGGCGGCCCGCGCCCGGCTCGGGCTGCGGCTCTCGCACACGCTGTCGGTCGAGGCCG
>NZ_MJGL01000059.1:849-1396 GCF_001864855.1 Curtobacterium sp. MCBA15_005 | reverse complement strand
CTGCTCGCGCAGGACGTCGCCGCGATCGTGCTGGTCGCCGCCGACAACCGCGTGCTCGACGCCCTCGCATCGCTCACCGTGCCGGTCACGGTGCCCGTCGTGGTGTCGAACGCCGTGCAGCGCGACGCCGTCCGGACCCCGGTCGCGCCGAGCGTCGCCGCCGTAGCCATCGACCAGGCGGCCGGCACCTCGCTCGTCATGCAGCACCTGTTCGACCGCGGACACCGCCGGATCGTGCACATCGCCGGGCCGCACGTTTCGCAGGAGTCCGAGGTGCGCCGTGCCACCTACGTGCGGATCATGCAGGACGCCGGGCTCGAACCGGTCGTGCTCGAGGGCGACTGGACCCCGGCGAGCGGCTTCGCGGCCGCCCGGCACATCGACGTGGGGACGGTCGACGCCGTCTTCGCGGGCAACGACCAGATGGCCCTCGGGGTGCTGCACGCCTTCGCCGACGAGGGGCTGCGGGTTCCCGACGACATCGCGGTGGTGGGGTTCGACGACGTCCCCGAGGCCGCGCACTTCACGCCGCCGCTGACCACCGTGC
>NZ_MJGL01000059.1:0-122 GCF_001864855.1 Curtobacterium sp. MCBA15_005 | reverse complement strand
TGGGGGAGCGGGTGCTCGACACCGTGCGGGCCCTGGTCGAGGGGGAGCCCCGCGACGAGACACTGCTCGCGCCCGAGCTGGTGGTGCGGCGCAGCACGTAGCGCCCCCTCGCACCGTGCGAG
>NZ_MJGL01000058.1:1964-2578 GCF_001864855.1 Curtobacterium sp. MCBA15_005 | reverse complement strand
GTACGTGCTCGGTACCGAGCGCCACGAGTCGCGCCGCATCGACAACCAGCTGCGTGGTCGTTCCGGCCGCCAGGGTGACCCGGGCGAGAGCCGCTTCTACCTGTCGCTGACCGACGACCTGATGCGCCTGTTCAACTCCGGTGCCGCCGAGAGCCTGATGGGCCGCTCGAACGTGCCGGACGACCTGGCGATCGAGAACAAGCTCGTCGGCCGTGCGATCCGGTCCGCCCAGGCGCAGGTCGAGGGCCGCAACGCCGAGATCCGCAAGAACGTCCTGAAGTACGACGACGTCCTGAACCGCCAGCGCGAGGCGATCTACAGCGACCGCCGCCACATCCTCGAGGGCGACGACCTGCACGACCGTGCGCAGTCGTTCCTCAAGGCCGTCATCGACGACGTGATCGACAGCCACACCGGCGAAGGCTCCCCGGACGACTGGGACCTCGACGCCATGTGGACCGAGCTCGGCACGCTCTACCCGATCTCGATCTCCATCGACGAGGTCATCACCGAGGCCGGCTCGAAGGGCAAGGCGTCGCGTGACTTCCTCGCCCGCGAGATCCTCTCGGACGCCAAGCTGGCCTACCAGCAGCGTGAGGAGCTCCTCGGCGACG
>NZ_MJGL01000058.1:959-1303 GCF_001864855.1 Curtobacterium sp. MCBA15_005 | reverse complement strand
TGAGGAGCTCCTCGGCGACGAGGCGATGCGTGAGCTCGAGCGTCGCGTGGTGCTCTCGGTGATCGACCGCCGCTGGCGCGACCACCTGTACGAGATGGACTACCTCAAGGACGGCATCGGCCTCCGCGCGATGGCGCAGCGCGACCCGCTGGTCGAGTACCAGCGCGAGGGCTACGCCCTGTTCCAGACGATGATGGGGCAGATCCGCGAAGAGTCCGTCGGCTACCTGTTCAACCTCGAGGTCCAGGTGCAGTCCGACGGCGAGAACGCGGTGATCGAGGCCAAGGGTCTCGGCGAGGACGAGGTCTCCGGCCTCGAGTACTCGGCGCCGTCGATCGACGGCG
>NZ_MJGL01000058.1:0-200 GCF_001864855.1 Curtobacterium sp. MCBA15_005 | reverse complement strand
CCTCGAGCAGGCCGCGACCGCTCGCGCGCAGCGCGCCCAGGCCGAGGCCGAAGCGGCCGCCGAGCCGGAGCAGGGCTCCGCGTTCGGCAACGCGGCCACGGCCTCCGGCCAGGCCGCGGCGAGCAACCGCGCCGAGCGTCGCCAGGCGGCCAAGAAGAACTAGCGTCCGCGCGCGAGCGCATCGTGAGCAGGAATGGTCG
>NZ_MJGL01000057.1:0-263 GCF_001864855.1 Curtobacterium sp. MCBA15_005 | reverse complement strand
TAGTAGTCGACGCTGACGCCGGCGAGCATGGCGACCTCGTGCCGACGCAGCCCGGGCACGCGTCGGACCCCGCCCCCGAACGACGGCATGCCGACCTGCTCGGGGGTGAGCCGCGCCCGCCTGGAGGACAGGAAGTCGCGGATCTCGTTGCGCACGTCGATACCCATGCGACGAGCGTACGTGCCCGGGCCGTGTGTCCGGCAGGCGGGAGGGCCGCGGCGGGGCCGCCGGCCGTGCCCGACCGGTCGCGACACGTCGCGTGC
>NZ_MJGL01000056.1:251391-340324 GCF_001864855.1 Curtobacterium sp. MCBA15_005 | reverse complement strand
CCTCGCACGGTGCGAGGGGCGCCGCCGGCGAGCTGACCCGACCGTCAGCCCTTCAACGCCCCGGACGACAGCCCGGCGACGTAGAACCGTTGCAACCCGACGTACAGCGCGATGCACGGGATCATCGCCACCACCGACCCGGCGACGAGGTTGCCGTACGACACCTGCCCGTACGCCCCGGTCTGCAGGTTGAGCAGCGCGACCGGCAGCGTGTACAGCGAGTCCTTCGTCAGGAACGTCAGGGCTCCGAGGAACTCCGTCCACGACGCCAGGAACGCGTAGAGCGCCGCGGTCGCCGCCCCCGGCAGGAGCAGCGGGCGGAGCACCGACACGACGACCCGGAAGCGCGAGGCCCCGTCGACGAAGGCCGAGTCCTCGAGCTCGGTGGGGATCGACTCGAACGCGTTCCGCATCACGAACACCCCGAACGGCAGGTTCACGGTCGTGTAGAACAGCACGAGCCCGAGCAGCGAGTTCGTCAGCCCCATGGCGTTCATCTCGAGGTACAGCGGCGTGAGGATGGCCTGGAACGGCACCATCATCGTCAGCAGCACCAGGCCGAACACGAGCCCGGCGCCCCGGAACCGGAAGCGGGCGAACCCGTAGCCGGCCATCGTCGCGATCACCGCGGTCAGCACCGCCGTGGCGATCGACACGATGAGCGAGTTCACGACGCCGGTGAGCAGGTGCGAGGACGAGGCGAAGACGGCGGCGAAGTTCTGCCCCCCGAGTTGGAAGAACGTCGCCGGGTCAGGGGCCTGCGTGATGACGGCCTCGGACTGGAACGCCCGCAGGATCGACCAGATGAGCGGGACGCCGAACACGAGGGCGGAACCGATGCCGGCGATCGCGTACAGGGTGCGCTTCACGGTGGTGTCGCGGGGGTGCTGGACGCTGCCCTGCTGGTGGCGCCGACGTCGGCCGTCACCCGTGGTGGTCAGGGTCCTGGTGGACACATCCGGCGCCGCGAGGGCCGCACGGGAGGTCGTGGTGCTCATGGCGTCAGTCCTTCTCTCGCAGTGCCCAGAACTGGAACACCGTCACGGCGGCGATCACCACGACGAGGGCGATCGACTGGGCGGTCGCGGCCCCGAGCTGCAGGTTCACGAACCCGCGGTTGTAGATCGCGTTCACGATCGTGGTGGTCTCGGTGCCCGGCCCGCCCTGGGTCAGGATGTAGAACTGGTTGAAGGCGAGCAGCGACCCGATCACCGAGATGATGACGCTCAGCGCAACGGTCGAGCGGATCATCGGGAACGTGATGAGGCGTTCGGTCTGCCACCAGGAGGCCCCCTCGAGCTGCGCCGACTCGTAGACCTCGTCGGGGACGCCCTGCATCGCCGACATGAGCAGCACCATGGTCAGCCCGGACACCGCCCACACCACGAGCACGCAGATGAGCAGCGTCGCCAGCGGACCGTTCACGAGCCACGCGGTGCTGCCGTCGGTGATCCCGAGCCAGCGGAGCACCATGTTGACGGCCCCGGAGTTCGGCTGCGCCTCGAGCACGAGCATGAACGAGAGCGTCGTCAGCCCGACCACGTACGGCAGGAAGAACACCGTCCGCAGGATCGTGCTGCCACGGCGGCGTGCGCGGACGAGCACGGCGAGGAAGTACCCGAGCGCCAGGATCGGCAGGGTCACGATCGCCGTGTACAGCAGCGTGTAGCCGATCGCGTGCACGAACGTCGGGTCCTGGAACAGCGTCAGGTAGTTCTGCAGCCCGATGAACCGGTACGGGCCGATCAGGGGCCAGTTCGTGAACGAGATGTAGAGCGCGAACACGAGCGGGACGAGCACGAAGACGGCGACGAACAGGATCGCCGGGGCGACGAGGACGGCACCGGTGCGCGGCGGGTGGGTGAGCGAGTTGCGGGTCCGGACGGAGCCGCCACGCCCCGGGCCGCGGCCCACGGTGGGACGGCCCGGGCCGGTCCGGCCGGCGGGGCGCCGGGTGGAGATGGTCGACATGCGTGCACCTCTCTGTGCATCAACAAGAGCGAGACGAGCGAGACGAGCGGGACGAGCGGGACGAGCGGAGAAGACAGGCAGGCAGGCTCAGGCCTGCACCTGGTCGAGGATCCGCTGGTAGTCGGACTGCGCCGTCCGCATGGCGGCAGCGCTCCCCGACCCGAACACGGCCTCGCGGAACATCGCGAAGTACGGCGACGACGGCTGGTTGTTGAGCAGGTTGTACGCCAGCGTCTGCGGCGCGTAGCCCTTGTCGATGGCGTCGAGCGGTCCGTACGCCAGCGGGAACCGCTTGCGGTACTCCGGGGTGGCGGCGTCGGACCGCGTCGGGAAGTACCCGCCGTCCGGCAGTGCCTGCTGCTGCTGGAGGCCGTTCGCGTACTGCATGAACGCCCACCCACCGGACGGGTTCGCCGCCCCGTTCGGGATGCACATGTTGTCGCCGCCGTCGAAGAACGACCGCTGGCCGTCCCACGACGGGATGAGCACCGTCTGCATCTTCGCCCGCATCGCCTTGGTGGCCGCGGGCACGGTCGCCCCGTACGAGGTCGGGAAGATCCCCACCTTGCCGGCCCGGAAGTCGGCACCCCACGTGGTGCCGGCGTCGGAGTACGTCGCCTTCGACAGCACGCCGTCCTTCCACAGCTGCCGGTAGAACTCGAGCATGCGTTCGAGGGCCTCGTTGCCGGTGATGTTCGCCCGCTGGGATCCCACCTCGCCGGTCATCATGTCGACCCCGGTCGCCCAGACGTGCGGCTGCGTGACGAAGCCGATGATGCCCGCGGCGTTGCCGGAGATCGACCAGCCGTACACGTCGTCGTCGAGCTTCCGGATGGCCTTCGCCGCGTCGAGCAGCCTGGACAGGTCCTTCGTCGACTCCTCGACGTCGAGGCCCGCACGCTCGAACAGCTCGGTGTTCACGAACAGCTGCGAGTTGTCGGCCAGGTAGGGCAGTCCGTAGTACCGGTCGCGGTACTCGAGCAGGCGCAGGTGCCCCGGTGAGATCGCGTCGAAGTAGTCCAGGCTCTTGACCACGTCGGTCAGGTCGGCGAACGCCTCGCGGAAGATGAACAGCTGCGAGTTGATGTCGTCGATGTCCACGACGTCCGGCGGCTCACCCCCGCGGATCGCGGTCGCGAGCTTGGTCACGTACTGTGCGTCCGGCACGGGCGTCAGCTGGACCTGCAGCGCCGGGTTCGCCTTGTTGAACCCGGCGACGGCCGACGTCAGGCCGGCCTGGGTCGCCGACCGGCACCACACCTGCACGGTGCCGGTCGCGTTCTTCCCGAAGCTCGCGGGCTTCGCGACGACCTTCGGCAGGGTGCCGGAGCACCCGGCCAGGGCGAGGGCGGCCCCGCCGGCGACGCCGCCGACGAGGAACGCTCGGCGGTCCACGCCGGTCACCGTGCCAGCGGGAGCCAGACGCGCATCGGCGCGGCTCCCCGGTTGGCCCACGCGTAGTACGGGACGGCGGTCGCGGTGACGTCGCGGCCGTCGTGACCAGCCTGGAGGCCCGTGGTGGCGCCCTGCGGACCGGCCACGTCGTCGACGTTGGTCGCGTCGCGGGCCGTGGTCGCGCCTCCCGGCCCGCCCAGACGCTGGTACGGCCAGGCCGTCTGCACGTGCTCGGCGGGGGCGTGCCCCGGGATCCGCAGCGTGACGACGCCGTCGAGCAGGTCGTCGCGGCGCTCCTCGGTGATCGGCGCGTCCGCGTCGACCGTCAGGTCGTCGACCGTGAAGCCCTGCTGGTCCGCCTGCTCGACCGCGTACACGAGCGGGCCGCGCTCGATCGCGACCTGCCCGCGGGCGGCGTCGATGCGGGCGTCGGCGACGTAGCGGTGCGGCGTCGTGTCGAAGACGAGCTCGACCGTGTCGCCCGCCGACCACTCGCGGTCGACGACGTGCAGCGTGCCCGCTGTCGGACTCGCGGATCCGTCCGGACCCGTGACGGTCGTGGTGTCGGACCAGGCCGGGATCCGCAGGCCCAGGGCGAGCGGGCCGTCCTCGGTGACCGTGACACGGACGCGGCCGTCGTGCGGGTAGTCGGTCTCGACCCGCACCGGACCGAGGTCGGCGGTGGCGTACTGGTGGATCTGCAGCCCACCGTCGGTCGCCGTGGCCAGGTAGCCGTCGAGGCTCGCGAAGGTGCGCATGATGTTCGGCGGGCAGCAGGCGCAGTCGAACCATCCGCGTCGCCCGTGGGCGGGGGAGCGGTTCTCGTCCTGGTGGGCGTGGTCGCGCTGCTGCAGCGGGTTCACGTAGAAGTACTCGGTGCCGGCCAGGCTCACCCCGGCGAGGAACGCGTTGTAGAGCAGGCGCTCGATCGCGTCGGCGTAGACCGGCTTGCCGGTGGCGAGCAGCAGCCGCCAGGCCCACTGCACCCCGCCGATCGCCGCGCAGGTCTCGGCGTAGCCGCGGTCGGTCGGCAGCTCGTACGGGTCGCCGAACGCCTCCCAGTCCCAGCGTGCCCCGAGGCCGCCGGTGATGAAGGCCTTCGTCGCCATCATGTCCGCGAACTGGCGCTCGCTCGCGGCGAGGAGCTCGGTGTCCCCGGTCTCGATCGCGACGTCCACGGCACCCGCAGCCAGGTACACGGCGCGGACGGCGTGCCCCTCGACGGTCGTGGCCTGCCGGCTCGGCACCCGGTCGGAGAAGTACGTCGGCTCGCCGCCGGCGCGCTCGATGATGCCGTGCCCGCGGGCGTCGACGAACCAGTGCGCCAGGTCGAGGTAGTCACGGTTGCCGGTCTCGCGGTACAGCTCGACCAGGCCCATCTCGACGACGGGGTGGCCGTCGACGTCGCGGGTCTTCGGTGTGCCGTCGGGTGCGGTGCCGTCGCCGAACGTGCGGACCAGGTGGTCGGCGTTCTTGATCGCGACGTCGAGCAGACCGGTGTCGCCCGTCGCACGGTGCTGCGCCACGGCCGCCTGGTACAGGTGCCCGGCGCAGTACATCTCGTGGCTCCACTTGAGGTCCGTGTACCGCTCACCCTTCCCGCGCACCTGCTGCACGGAGTCCAGGTACCCGTCGTCGGCCTGTGCCCGGGCGTACAGGGCGGTGACCTCGCGCTGCAGGTCGAGCAGGTCCTCGGCGGGGGCGCGCCCGTACTCCCACGCCACGGCCTCGAGCCACTTCGTCACGTCGGAGTCCATGAAGATCGGGCCGACGGCCTCGCCCTCCTCGAGCCCGGCGGCGATGCGGAGGTTGCGGAAGTTGCCGGCCGTCTCCAGCTGCTGGTAGCCGCTGCGGACGGCGTCGCGGCCGTTGCGCTCCTGGCGGAGCGCCCAGAAGCCGCCGGTGATCCGGGCGTCGCCGGTCGGCAGCGGCCGGAGCGTGAGGTGCGCGTCGGCGGTCGGGAGGACCGGGGTCGCGGTGTGCGCGCCGCGATCGGTCGCGAGCGTGGTGGTCATGTCGCCTCCTTGCGATGTGACTCGGTGCCGTTCGGATGAGGCTGGCCATCCGGAAAACGGTTTCTGCGGTGGACGTTACGACACGGGGTGCACGCCGCGCAAGGGCGTCCCGGCGGTTTTGTGTAAGGTCATCGGCACGTCCTGAACGTCGGAAAGGTGGTTGCCGTGACGCTCGAACGCACCGGTCAACCGATCCGGATCACCGACGTGGCGGCGCTCGCCGGGGTGTCGATCGGCACCGCGTCGAAGGCGCTGAACGGCACCGGGCAGCTGCGGGACGCCACCCGGCTGCGGGTGAAGGAAGCCGCCGAGAAGCTCGGGTTCGTCGGCGATGCCCGGGCCCGTGCGCTGTCGTCGGGGCGGACCTACACCGTCGGCATGATCACCACCGACTCGTTCGGCCGGTTCTCCATCCCGGTGCTGCTCGGCGCCGAGGACGCCCTGTCCGCCGGGCGGATGGCCGTCCTGCTGTGCGACACCCGCGACGACCACGTGCGCGAGGCCCATTACCTGCGCTCCCTGGCGGCCCGCGGCGTCGACGGCATCATCGTGACCGGCCGTTCCGCCGACGCCCGTCCCCCGATCGACGTGTCCATCCCCGTCGTCTACGCCTTCACACCCTCGACCGATGACTCCGACGTGTCGATCACCCTCGACGACGCCGCCGGGTCGGCGCTCGTCGCCTCGCACGTGCGCTCGCTCGGGCGGCAGCGGGTCGCGATCGTGACGGGGCCGGCACGACACCGGTCCGCGGCACGACGGGTTGCCGGTGCCTCGTCGGTCCTCGGGTCGCACCTGGTCACCGACCCGTTGTACGGCGAGTGGTCGGAGCGCTGGGGGCGGCAGGCGGTGGACGTGCTCGCGCGGGAGTCGTCCGACGTCGACGCGATCGTCTGTGGCAGCGACCAGATCGCCCGGGGCGTGTGCGACCGGCTGCGGGAGCTCGGGCGTTCGGTGCCCGGAGACGTCGCGGTCACCGGGTTCGACGACTGGGACGTGATGGCGCTCGCCTCGAGGCCGCCGCTGACCACGGTGGACCTGCGGCTGGAGGAGCTCGGACGCGTCGCGGGGCAGGCGCTCCTCGCCCTGATCGACGGCGGGACGGCGTCGTCCGCGGCCGTGACCCCGTCGCTCGTCATCCGCGAGAGCACCGTCGGCGCCTAGGGCGGTCACGGCACCGTCCGCCGTGGTCGAGCGGTGACGGCACCCCGTCCGCCGCGGTCGGGCGGTCACGGCACCCCGTCTGCCGTGGTCGGGCGGTCACGACTCGTCGCTCGGAGCACCTCCAGCCGACAGTTCGTGACCGCGCAGTGGGGAGACCTCGTCCGCCGTGGTCGGGCGGTCACGACACCCCGTCCGCCGTGGCCGAACGGTCACGACTCGTTGCTCGGCGCACCTCCAGCCGACAGTTTGTGACCGCGCGGTGGGGAGGCAGCGGGGTGTCGTGACCGTCCCCGGCGCCGCCGTTCGGGGTGTCGTGGGGTCGGCGGGCCGGTGGTCGGGGACTCGCGCGGGTGGAGGGTGGCCGGTGGTCGGGGACTCGCGCGGGTGCGGGGTGGCCGGTGGTCGGGACTTGCGCGGGTGTGGGGCTGCCGTGGTCGCACGTCGTCGTCGCCCCTCGTTCGTCGCACGGTCACGACCCGTCTTGCGTGTGACGTCGAGTGGTCAGGAACGGTCGGTTGCCGATGCGCAGGACGACGGTTCGTGACCGGTCGGGGGAACTGAGCGGGGTGTTTCGACCGATGGGGCAGGCGGGCGGGCGGGAGGGCGGGACGAGCGGGACGAGCGGGACGAGCGGGACGAGCGGGACGGGCGGGACGAGCGGGACGGGACGGGAGGGGCTGGCAGGCGGCGCGCCGCGGCGTTGCGTGAGTGAGCGCTCACGTGCCAGGATGTGAGCGCTCACTGGGGACGACGAGGTTCTGGAGGAACGCATGGGTGACGACCGCCGACAGCGGATCGTGGACGGCCGCACCACACTGGGGATCGAGCTCGGCTCCACCCGCATCAAGGCCTGCCTGGTGGACGAGGACCTCGTGCCCATCGCCGCCGGTTCCCACGAGTGGGAGAACGAGTACGACGACGGCCGCTGGACCTACTCGCTCGAGGCCGTCGAGACCGGACTCCAGGCCGCGTACGCCGCCCTGGTGGCCGACGTCGACGCGCAGTACGGCGTCACCCCCACCACGTACCGCGCCGTGGGCGTGAGCGCGATGATGCACGGCTACCTGGCGTTCGACGCCGCGGGCGAGCTGCTCGTGCCGTTCCGTACCTGGCGCAACACCTCGACCGGGCCCGCGGCCGAACGGCTCAGCGAGGCCCTCGGGTTCAACATCCCGCTGCGGTGGTCGATCGCCCACCTGTACCAGGCGGTCCTCGACGACGAGCCGCACGTGGCCGAGATCGCCGGTGTCACGACCCTGGCGGGCTACGTGCACCGACGCCTGACCGGGCGGAACGTCCTGGGCGTCGGTGACGCGAGCGGCATGTTCCCGATCGAGGGAGGCCCCGTCGACAGCGGCCCCGGCGACCCGGGCGCGAAGGACTTCGACCACGCCATGCTCGCCACCGCGCAGGACCTGATCGACGTGCCGGACCTGCGGTCCCTGCTGCCCGAGGTCCTCGTCGCCGGCGCGGAAGCCGGTGAGCTGACCCCCGAGGGCGCGACCTGGCTCGACCCGACCGGCACACTCGAAGCCGGCGCACCGCTCTGCCCGCCCGAGGGCGACGCCGGAACCGGCATGGTCGCGACGAACGCCGTCGCCCCGCGCACCGGCAACGTCAGCGTCGGCACGAGCATCTTCGCGATGGTCGTGCTCGAGCAGCCGCTGACCACCGCGCACGAGGAACTCGACGTCGTCACCACCCCGGCCGGCGACGCCGTGGCGATGGTGCACTGCAACAACGGCGCGAGCGAGATCGCGAGCTGGGCCCGGGTGTTCGGACGCTTCGCCGAGGCCTCGAGCGAGCGGACCGGCGCGACGCCGATCGGCATCGACGACGTCTACGCCACCCTGCTCGCCGAGGCCGTCGCCGACGACACCGACCCCGACGCCGGCGGCCTGCTCTCCTTCAATTACCTGGCCGGCGAACCCGTCACCCACGTCGAGGACGGCCGGCCCCTGCTGCTCCGCACCCCCGGCGCACGCTTCACGCTCGGCAACCTGGTGCGCTCCGAGGTGCACGGCGCGTTCGCGACCCTGGCCATCGGCATGGACGTCCTGCACGGCGAACAGGTGCAGGTCGACCGGATGACCGCGCACGGCGGGCTGTTCCGCACGCCCGGCAGTCCGCAGCGGCTCCTCGCGGCGGCGTTGCGGGTGCCGATCGCGCTCGAGGAGACCGCGGGCGAAGGCGGCGCGTGGGGGATCGCGGTGCTGGCCGCCTACCTCGAGCACACCGACCAGCAGCTCGCCGACTACCTGTCCGACACCGTGTTCGGCGGGGACGCCGTGCACGTGGCCGAACCCGAGCCGGCGGACGTCGCCGGGTTCCAGACGTACCTGGAGCACTACCGGGCCGCACTGCCCGTGCAGGACGTCGCCGCGGCGGCGACCCGCCCCAGCGCGACCACGGGACCGACCGAGCAGACCGACGGCGCCGACCCGCGCCTCCAGACAGAGGAAGTGACCCGATGACGGACGCGATCGACGAGACCACACGCCAGGCGGTGGCGACGACGCGGGAGCGCGTCGCGCGCCTGCACGGCGAACTCGTCCGCTACGGCCTCGTGATCTGGACCGGCGGCAACGTCTCCGAGCGCGTGCCCGGCACGGACCTGTTCGTCATCAAGCCGAGCGGGGTGTCGAGCGACGACCTGACCCCCGAGAACCAGGTCGTCTGCACCCTCGATGGCGTGCCGGCCGAGGGCTGGGGCAACGAGCACGGCCCGTCCAGCGACACCGCCGCGCACGCCTACGTGTACCGGAACATGCCCGAGGTCGGCGGTGTCGTGCACACCCACTCGACGTACGCGACCGCCTGGGCCGCCCGCGCCGAGGCGATCCCGTGCGTGATCACGGCGATGGCGGACGAGTTCGGCGGCCCCATCCCGGTCGGCCCGTTCGCGATCATCGGCGACGACTCGATCGGCCACGGCATCGTCGACACCCTGAGTGGCCACCGCAGCCGTGCGGTCCTGATGCAGAACCACGGCGTCTTCACGATCGGCAAGGACGCGAAGGACGCCGTCAAGGCGGCCGTGATGTGCGAGGACGTGGCACGGACCGTCCACATCGCGAAGCAGGGCGGCGAGGTCGTCCCGATCCCCGAAGCAGACATCGATCGACTCTTCGATCGCTACCAGAACGTCTACGGACAGAACCCCGAAGGAGCCATGCGATGACGCAGGACACCACCGTCGACCCCCAGGCCACGCTCGACAGCTACGAGGTCTGGTTCCTCACCGGCTCCCAGGGGCTCTACGGCGAGGAGACCCTGCGCCAGGTCGAGGAGCAGAGCAAGGCCGTCCACGCGGAACTCGCCGGGCACCTGCCGGTGAAGCTGGTCTGGAAGCCCGTGCTCAAGGACGCCGACGGCATTCGCCGGGCGCTCATCGAGGCGAGCGCCGACGACAAGGTCATCGGCATCACCACGTGGATGCACACGTTCAGCCCGGCCAAGATGTGGATCGGCGGCCTGCAGGCGCTGACCAAGCCGCTGCTGCACCTGCACACGCAGGCGAACGTCACGCTGCCCTGGGCGGACATCGACTTCGACTTCATGAACCTCAACCAGGCCGCGCACGGCGACCGTGAGTTCGGCTACGCCCTGGCCCGCCTCGGCGTCCGGCACGCCACGGCCGTCGGCCACGTCTCGGACCCCCGCGTCCAGCAGCGCGTCGCGAACTGGACCCGTGCCGCCGCCGGCGCCGCGGCCGTCCGCGAGCTGAAGCTGACCCGCTTCGGCGACAACATGCGCTACGTCGCCGTGACCGAGGGCGACAAGACCGAGGCCGAGATCGAGCTCGGCGTGCAGGTCAACACGTGGGCCGTCAACGAGCTCGCGGCAGCGGTGGACGCCGCAGCAGCGGACACGGCAGCGGTCGACGCACTCGTGGCGACGTACGAGCGCGACTACGACGTGGACCCGTCACTCCGCAGCGCCGGCGGTGAACGGCACGCCGCGCTCCGCGACGGCGCCGCCATCGAGATCGGCCTCCGCACCCTGCTCGCGCAGAACGGCAGCGCCGCGTTCACCACGAACTTCGAGGACCTCGGCTCGCTCAAGCAGCTGCCGGGCCTGGCCGTGCAGCGCCTGATGGCCGACGGCTACGGCTTCGGTGCCGAGGGCGACTGGAAGACAGCGGTCCTGGTCCGTGCGATGAACGTCGCCGGTGCCGGCCTGCCCGGTGGTGCCTCCCTGATGGAGGACTACACCTACGACCTCACCCCGGGCGCCGAGAAGATCCTCGGGGCGCACATGCTCGAGGTCTCGCCGACGCTCACCACCACGAAGCCGACGCTCGAGATCCACCCCCTCGGCATCGGCGGCAAGGACGACCCGGTCCGCCTGGTCTTCACCGCCGACTCCGGCGAGGCCGTCGTCGTCGCGCTGTCCGACACCCGCGACGGCTTCCGCCTCACCGCCAACGTCGTCGACGTCGTGCCCCCGACCGAGGCCCTGCCGAAGCTGCCCGTGGGCCGCGCGGTCTGGGAGCCCCGGCCGTCGTTCCCCGTCGCCGCCGAGGCCTGGCTCACCGCCGGCGCCGCCCACCACACCGTGATGACGACGGCGGTCGGCCTGCAGGTCGTCGAGGACTTCGCAACCATGGTCGGCACCGAGTTCCTGGTCATCGACGAGCACACCACCGCACGCGGGTTCCGCGACGAGCTGCGTCTCCAGCAGACGTGGCACCGTCTGGACCGCGGCTTCTAGAGGAGTCAGGACCCACGATGGACGACGTGATCGCGGCCGAGCGCACCCGCACCAACTGGGCGGGCAACGTCACCTACCGCGCCTCGGCGCTGGCCCGGCCGACGTCGGTGGCCGAGCTCCAGCAGCTCGTCGCCTCGACGCCGCGCCTGACGGCGCTCGGCTCGCGACACTCGTTCAACACCATCGCCGACACCGATGCCGTCCAGGTCGCGTTGTCGGACCTGCCGCCCGTGCTCGACATCGACACGTCGCGTCGCGTCGTGCGGGTCGCGGCCGGCATGACGCACAGCCAGGTCGCGGCCGGTCTGGAGGCCCGTGGCTGGGCACTCGGGAACCTCGCGTCCCTGCCGCACATCTCCACGGCCGGGGCCGTCGCCACGGGCACGCACGGCTCCGGTGTGCGGAACCCGTCGCTCGCGCAGGCGGTGGTCGGCCTCGACGTCGTCCGCGCCTCCGGTGCGCTCGCGCACGTCGACGCCTCGTCGCCCGACGGGCTGCTCGACGCCCACCGGGTGGGGATCGGCGCGCTCGGCGTCGTCACCGCGGTGGAGCTCGCGATCGAGCCGACGTTCCAGGTCGCCACGACGGTGCACCTCGACCTGCCGTGGGACGCCGTCGCCGCGCAGTTCGACCAGGTGATGTCCGACGCGTACTCGGTGTCGATGTTCACGTCGTTCGACGACCGCGGTGCCCGGCAGGTCTGGGTCAAGCACCGCGTCGACGAGGCCGCACCGACCGTCGACCTCGTCGCCCTGGGAGCCCGAGCGGCCTCGGGTCCGGTGCACCCGGGCGAGAACGACCCTGCCGGGGTCACCGAGCAGGGCGGCGTGCCGGGGCCCTGGTCGGAGCGACTGCCGCACTTCCGGTCCTCGTTCACCCCGTCGACCGGGGCCGAGATCCAGGCGGAGTACCTGATCCCCGCGGCCTCGGCGGTGGAGGCGCTCGAGGCGCTCCGGCCGCTGGCGTCGCTGTTCGCCCCGATCCTCATCGCCGCCGAGGTCCGCACCATCGCGGCCGACACGGCCTGGCTCGCGCCGTCGTCCGGTCGGCAGTCGGTGGGCCTGCACTTCACGTTCCGTCGTGACGCCGCCGCCGTGGCCGCGGCGGTGGCCCGGATCGAGGACGTCCTGGCACCGTTCGACCCGCGGCCGCACTGGGGCAAGGTCTCCGCCGCGAGTGCCGAGCGGCTGCACGAGGCGTACCCGCGGCTGTCGGACTTCGCCGCACTCGCCCGGGACCTCGACCCCACGGGCCGGTTCCGGAACGCGTTCCTCGCGCGCATCCTGTCCTGAGCCGCGCCGGTTCCCAGGGGATCGGGATGCGTTGCGCGGGTGTCGCACCGGAGCAGCGCCGGGCCTTCACATGTGAGGACGCAAAGGTCGGGGCATGGCGAACCTCAACCGCATCCTCGGCATGGCCTCCAAGGCCATCGACAAGCAGCTCCAGAAGCGTGGGCAGGGGGGAACCGCGCCCGGCGCCGGATCGCAGCAGGGCGGGACCGACTGGCGCGGCATCGTGCGCAGCGCCGCGGACAAGCTGACCGGCGACGACCGGAACCAGCAGCAGCCGCCGCAGCAGTACGGCCAGCCGCAGCCGGCGCAGTACGGTCAGCCGCAGCAGCACGCCGGCACGCCGCAGCACGGGGCCGACGCCGACAAGGTCGCCCTGGCGAAGTACGACTACCTGCTCCGCACCTCGTCGCCGGAGCAGCTCGAACAGGTCCACCACGACGCCTTCGCGCGGCTCACCCCCGCGCAGCGCCAGCAGGTCCGCGACCGCCTGAACTCCGAGCTCCCGCCCCACGAGCACCTGCGCGACGACTCGGCGGGTGGCATGGCCCGTGCGATGACCCGCGGCGAGATGTCGCGTCCGGGTCTGGTCCGACGGGTCCTCGGTGGTTCCGGCCGTAACGGCAACGGCAACGGCAACGGCCGCGGCCGCGCCGGGGCCTTCGCCGGTGGTGCAGCGGTCGGCGCCGGCGCGATGGCGTTCGGTGGCCTCGCCGCTGCGGTGGCCGGGGGAGCGGTGCTGAGTGCCGCCGCAGGGCCGGTCCTGGCAGGGGCCGCCGACCTCGGCGTGGACTTCGAGGGCATCGCCTCGGGCATGGGCGACCTCGGGCTCGGCGACCTCGGCGGTGGCGTCGAGGGGCTCTTCGGTCAGGGCGAGCAGCTCCTCGGCGGGTTCGGCGAGCAGGCCGCGGGCCTCGGGGAGCAGGCATCGGGCCTCGGCGAGCAGGCGTCCAACCTCGGCAACGACTTCCTCGGTGGGCTCTTCGACCGCTGACGCACCGCTGTGTGAACGCATCGGGAATAGCGGGACGGCTTCCGGCGCTTGCAATGTTTCGTCGTGCGTCGTCCGACGCACGCGAGATTCGGACGGGCCACCGTCGCGGTGTCAGGATGGACGCCGCCCGGCGGGTGAACCGTTCCGCCGCGCAGCGACCGCCACCGCGATCGCGACCCCCTTCCCCGAGGAGCAGCACCGTCATGAGACGCCCCAACCGCCTGACGATCACCGCGGCCGTCGCCGCAGCAGCAGCCCTGGTCCTGACCGGCTGCTCGGGTGGGGGTTCGTCCGACGACGGCGCCGAGGGCACGGCGAAGGGCGGCACGCTCAACATCCTGACGCCGCAGACCTCGTTCCACCTCGACCCCGCGACCAGCCAGAGCCTCGGCATCACGTCGATGGGCCTCGTCGCCCGACGGCTCACCACGTGGGACGTCGAGCCGGGCAAGACGGCGAAGGTCGTCCCCGACCTGGCGACCAACACCGGGGTCTCCAGCGACGACGGCAAGACCTGGACCTACACGCTGAAGGACGGCGTCGAGTTCCAGGACGGCACGCCGATCACCACGAAGGACATCAAGTGGGGCATCGAGCGCTCGTTCGCGCCGACGCTGAGCGGTGGCCTGAGCTACCACAAGTCGCTCCTGGTGGGCGGTGCCGACTACAAGGGCCCCTTCGACGGCAAGTCGCTCGACAGCATCGAGACCCCGAACGACAAGACCATCGTCTTCAAGCTGAACGACGCGTACGGCGACTGGCCGTGGCTCGCGTCGATGCCGGCCTTCACGCCGGTGCCCGAGGGTGACGGCAAGGACACCGGCGCCTACGACCTGAAGCCGGTCGCGTCCGGCCCGTACCAGGTGCAGTCGAACACGCAGGGCTCGCAGGTCACGCTCGTCCGCAACAAGAACTGGAGCGCGAAGACCGACGAGGTCCGCACCGCCGGCCCGTCGAAGATCGTCTTCAAGGAGAGCCAGGACCAGTCCACGGCGACGCAGACGCTGATCGCGGACAACGGCGACGCCAAGAACTCGTTCGGCGCCATCTACCTGGGTGCCGCCGAGCTCAACCAGGTGCGCAGCAACCCGGCCGCCCAGGACCGCCTGGCCACGTCGAAGGCCGGCCCGATCAGCTACATGGCGATCAACACCCAGCGCGGTGAGCTCAAGGACCTCAAGGTCCGCCAGGCGCTGCAGTACGCGGTCGACCGCAAGTCCTTCCGGATCGCCGCCGGCGGCGCGATCGCCGGTTCGTACGCCTCGACGCTCATCACCCCGGGCATCGCCGGGCGCCAGGATTACGACCTGTACGAGACGAAGGCCACCGGTGACGTCGACAAGGCGAAGCAGCTGCTCAAGGAGGCCGGCGTCAGCAACCTGAAGCTGACCCTCGTGACGCAGAACGACCCGACCTACCTCGCCCAGGCTCAGGCGCTGCAGTCCGGCCTGAAGCGTGCCGGCATCGCCGTGACGCTCAAGCCGCTCGACTACGACTCCTTCACGCAGGCGACCACCAACGGCACCGACTTCGACCTGTCGCTGTCGAGCTGGCAGCCGGACTTCCCGAGCGCGAACGCCAACCTGCAGCCCCTCTACGACTCGTCGCAGATCGGTGGCGGTGGCTACAACGTCTCGAAGTACAGCAACCCCGAGGTGGACGCCCTCATCGCGAAGGCGAGCTCCACGGTCGACCAGGACGACGCGCAGAAGCTCTGGGCCCAGGCGGACAAGAAGATCATGGCTGACGCTCCGGTCGTGCCGCTGATCTACGCGAAGCAGTCCTTCCTCGCCGGTTCGAACGTGCAGAACTTCCAGATCGCGGACTTCCCCGCGTACCCGAACTACCTCAAGGTCTCGCTCAAGCAGTGACCGAACCGATCCTGCAGGTCGAGGGGCTCCGCGTCGCGTTCGGCGACGCGGAGCCCGTCGTCCGTGACGTCTCCTTCGACCTGATGCCCGGCCGGGTCCTCGCCCTGGTGGGGGAGTCCGGCTCGGGCAAGTCCGTCAGCGCCATGAGCGTGCTCGGGCTCCTGCCGCCGCAGGCCTCGGTGTCGGGCAGCGCCCGGTTCCGTGGCGAGGAACTCATCGGTGCCCCCGTCGAGACGGTCCGCGCCGTCCGGGGGGCTGGCATCGGCGTGGTGTTCCAGGAGCCGATGAACTCGTTCACGCCGGTCCTCTCGATCGGCACGCAGATCGCCGAGGCCGTCCGAGCCCACCCGACCGGGCTCGACCGCGCCGGGGTCCGGACACGCGTCGACGAACTGCTCCGTGACGCCGGGCTCACCGACCCGGAGCGCATCCGGAAGGCCTACCCGCACGAACTGTCCGGCGGCCAGCTCCAGCGCGCGATGATCGCGATGGCCCTGGCCGGCGACCCGGTCGCACTCTTCGCCGACGAGCCCACGACGGCGCTCGACGTCACCGTGCAGGCCGGCATCCTCGACCTGCTTCGGCGGCTCGGCCGCGAGCGTTCCCTCGCCGTGCTGCTCATCACCCACGACATGGGCGTGGTCGCGGACGTCGCGGACGACCTGCTGGTGTTGCGCCGCGGCGACCCGGTCGAGCACGGGACCGTCGCCGAGGTATTCGCCCACCCGACCGCCGACTACACGCGCGAGCTCCTCGCGGCCGTCCCCAGCTTGGAGGCCCGTGGCGGCTCCGCAACGACGGCTGCGGACCCGGACGCCCGGGTCGGCGAGCCCGGCTCACGCGCCCACCGACAGCTCACGGCTCCGGGCGCGCGTGAGGTGTCGCCCAGCGCGAAGACCGCTGCGGTGAGCGACGAGGCGGACGCGAGTCGCGCCTCCCGACAGTCCGTGGCGCGCCTGCGCGACGTCGCCGTGCGGTACTCGCGCCGAGGCGGACCGACCGTGTCCGGCATCGACCTCGACCTGCACGCCGGCGAGACCGTCGGCCTGGTGGGCGAATCCGGTTCCGGCAAGTCCACGATCGGGCGCGCGCTCGCGGGACTGGTGCCCGTCGTCGCCGGCTCGGTCGAGGTGGACGGCAGCGACCTGCGCACCGCTCGCGGACGACGACTGCGCGAGCTGCGCAGCCGCGTCGGCATCGTGTTCCAGGACCCGGCGTCGTCGCTCAACCCGCGACAGACCATCGGCTGGAGCATCGCGGAACCGCTGCTCGTGCACGGCACCGACTCCGCCGCCGAGCGAGCCGAACGGGTCCGTGAACTCCTGACCGCCGTGCAGCTCGACCCGACGTGGGCCGAGCGGTTCCCGCACCAGCTGTCCGGCGGCCAGCGGCAGCGCGTCGCCGTCGCGCGTGCGCTCGCACTGCGGCCGGCACTCGTCATCGCCGACGAACCGACCTCGGCACTCGACGTGACGGTGCAGGCCGCCGTGCTCGACCTGCTCGCCGGGCTGCAGCGGGAGTTCGGCTTCGGCATGTTGCTCATCAGCCACGACCTCGCCGTCGTCCGCCAGCTCGCCGACCAGGTGATCGTGCTGCGCGACGGCCGGGTCGTCGAGCGGGGGAGCACCGACGCCGTGCTCGACGACCCGCACCAGGACTACACGCGCATGCTCCTCGCCGCAGCGCCCGTCGCCGACCCCGTGCGACAAGCCGCTCGCCGCGAGGCGTGGCGCGCGTGGGAAGGAGTGGCCTCGTGACGGCCAACGTCGTCGACCGTCCGGTCGCACCGTCCGGCCGCACGACCGGCTTCCGGGCCGTGGTGCGACGTGTCCGGCAGGACCGCTGGGCGGTGGCCTCGGCCGTCGTCATCGCGGTGTTCCTGGTGGTCGCGGTGGCGGCCCCGCTCATCGCGAAGCTGTCCGGGCAGGACCCGTACTCGTACGACATCGATGCCCTCAACTCGTTCGGTGCGCCCCGGGGTGCCGGCGGCGGCATCAGCGGCGACCACTGGTTCGGTGTCGAGCCCCTGACCGGGCGTGACCTGTTCTCGATCGTCACGTACGGTGCGCGGACCTCGCTCGGCATCGGACTCGCCGCGACCCTGGTGTCGATCGTCATCGGCGTGCTCGTCGGTGTCACGACCGGGTTCTTCGGCGGCTGGTACGACCGGGTGCTCTCGCGGGTCGTCGACGTGATCTTCGGGTTCCCGTCGCTCGTGTTCATGATCGCCCTGACCGCGATCGTGCCGTCGACGTTCCCGAAGCCCGTGCTCGTCGTGCTCGTTATCGGGTTCTTCGGCTGGCCGGCCGTGGCCCGTGTCGTGCGGGGGCAGACGCTGTCGCTCGTCAGCCGCAACTACGTCGTCGCCTCCACCGCGATGGGCGCCGGGCGCTGGCACGTCATCCGCACGCAGCTGCTGCCGAACCTCGCCGCGACGATCACCGTCTACGCCACCATCTCGATCCCGTCGATGATCGGTGCCGAGGCCGCGCTCTCGTTCCTGGCCGTCGGCGTCAACCCGCCGACGCCGTCGTGGGGTCGCAGCATCGGCGACGCCATCGGCTGGGTGCAGACCGATCCCATGTACCTCGTGTTCCCCGGAGCCGCACTGTTCCTCATCACCCTCGCCTTCAACGTGCTCGGTGACGCCCTGCGCGACGCCCTCGACCCACGAGGGGGCACCGCGTGAACGCCGCCACCCTGCGGTTCCTCGCGATCCGCGTGCTCGGGGCCGCCGTCGTGCTGCTCGTCGTCGCGGCCATCACGTACGCGCTCTTCATGCTCCTGCCGACCAACCCGGCCCGGGCGATCTGCGACAAGCCCTGCACGCCCGACCGGCTGCGAGAGGTCCAGGCGTTCCTCGGTACCGACAAGCCCTGGCTCGCACAGTTCGGGGCCTACCTGGCCGGCATCTTCACCGGCCGGACCTTCGGCAGCGGCAACAGCGTCATCGAGTGCGCGGCACCGTGCTTCGGGTACTCGTTCCAGCTGCACGAGAGCGTCACCGAGCTGATCCTGGCGCGCCTGCCCGTCACGGCCTCGATCGCCGTGGGCGCCGCCGTGCTGTGGCTCGTCGCCGGGGTGTTCGGCGGCACCGTCTCGGCACTGCGCCGCGGCACCTTCGTCGACCGGACCGTGATGACGGTCGCGGTCGCCGGTGTCTCGTCCCCGGCGTACCTGGTCGGGCTGCTCGGCATCCTGCTGTTCGGGTTCGTGCTCGGGATCCTGCCGACGAGCGGGTACGTGGCCTTCGGCGACGACCCGGTCGGCTGGTTCACCCACCTGATCCTGCCGTGGTGCGTGCTGGCCTTCATCAGCGCTGCGATCTACGCCCGGTTGACCCGTGGTGAGATGCTCGAGTCGATGTCGCAGGACTTCGTCCGGACCGCCCGTGCCAAGGGGCTGCGGGAGCGCCAGGTCGTCGTGCGGCACGGGCTCCGGACGGCGATCCTGCCCGTGGTGACGCTGTTCGGACTCGACCTCGGGTCGCTGCTCGGTGGTGCCGTCATCACCGAGAAGGTGTTCTCGATGCAGGGCCTCGGCGCGCTGCTCATCGACGCGGTGCACACGCTCGACCTGCAGGTGGTCGTCGGCTTCACGCTGTTCTCGGCGTTGCTGATCGTCACGGCGAACGTGATCGTCGACGTGGTCTACGCGTTCGTCGACCCGCGGGTGCGGCGCCGGGCGTAGGGCGCGGCACGGTGCGAGGTGCCGAGCCTCGCACCGTGCGAGGTCCGGTGTCCCGCCGCTGTTGTGGTGCGAGGTTCCGTACTCCGTGCGAGCGCGTCCGCCTGCCACGGAATCGGGAACCTCGCACCAGAGCGCTTGCCCCTCGCACCGTGCGAGGTTGTTCACCTCGCACGAGGCGGAACGGGCCAGCAGCTTCAGGCCGGGCGGTCGACCCTCAACCGGTAGACCGAACCGTCGTCGGTGCGCGTCAGGACGCCGAGGTCCACGGCATCCCGGCGCACGACGGAGACATCGGTCGCGAACATGCCGACGGCCGCGTTCAGGACGGCCTCCGGCACGGCTCGGTCCGGTCCGAGTCGCTCGAACACGAGCTCGACGATCCGGACGGACAGCGCATGTCGATCGACGTCCTTCACCGGCATCCGCTCGATCCGGTCGAACTCGAGCACCGCGGCCGGCGACTGCAGTCGCTGGAGTTCGCGTGAAGTCCGGCCGAGCACCGACGCGTCGGGACCCTCGTCGGTGAGCCAGTCGAACGAGTCGATCGCAGCTCGGGTGCGGTCATCGACGGGACTCCCACCGAGCGCGGCCGCACGCAGGGCAGGTGACGCCAGGACGGAGACGACCTGACGCGCGCGCCCCACCACGCGGCCGACGTCCATCAGAAGTACGTGATGCCGTGCGGCGTCCGCGGCGGCAGCAGCATCGCGCGGAGCAGCTCCACCGACGCCGGGTCCGCAGCGCGGACGAGCCCCGCGGCGGCCAACGTGACGGGGGAGACCGAGCCGATCAGCAGCGCACCGAGCTCCGCGACGTCGAGCTGGACGTCAGACCCGGCCACGTCGACGTCGTCGGCGATGCGCGTGACGGTGCCACGGGCCTCCTGGACGTCGAGGCGGTACGTGCCGGCGGTGAAGCCGAGCGCGTCGGTGACCCCGAGTGTCAGCGACCCGTCGACGGCGAACGGCCGCGAGGCCAGCACCGCGGGCACGTCGAGCACGCGCAGCCAGACGTGGTCCTCTTCGTGGTCGACGTCGTACGCACGGTTGTCGCCGAGCGCCGCGACGATGGGGTCGTCGAGGCGGGAGCGGTTGTACTTCACGACGTCGTTGAGGTCGACCGAGAGCAGGAACTCCCACAGGGCGGTGTAGGCCTGGTCGTCCGCGTACACCAGGTCGACGATCTCGAGTGCGGTGTCGGAACCGCGGTCCTCCTTGACGCGCCAGGTGACGTAGCCGTCGATCTCGTCGGAACCGTCGGGACGGTGGACCGCCGCGCGGACGTCCTTCGCCTTCTGCCCGTCGTGGCCGAGCAGGCCGAACACGATCGGCCAGGTGCCGGTGTTGCGGACCATCGAGCCGGGGGTGCGGACGTGGAACCGGTCGAAGACCGCCTTGCCCGGGCCGTCGGCGAGCCACTGCGGCGTCACGACCGACACCGTGCCGGAGGTCGGAGCGAGCAGGGGGAGCGCGCGCTCGCGGCGGACGTGCACGGCACGCTCGCGGATGGCGCAGCCGAAGCCGAAGCGGCGGTAGATGGTGCCCTCGGACGCGGTCAGCGACGCGACGGCGTAGCCCTCGGCGACCCCGCGCTCGAGCGCGTGCGTCATCATCCGGCGCAGGATGCCGCGGCGACGCTCGGTCGGGCGGACGGTGACCGCGGAGATCGCCTGCGTGTCGACGGAGGAGCCGTCGCCCCAGCTCAGCGCCTTGCGGAACCACGTGAACGTGCCGGCAGGCCACGTCTCGTCGACGGACCCCGGGAACGGCTCGCGCACGTAGACCCCGAGGAACGTCTCTTCGTCGGCGATGAAGTGGGACGCCATGCGGGCTGCGCCCTCGGCGTCGGGGTCGGCTTCGTGGAAGCCCATCCCGACGGCCTGCATCCACGCTGCCGTCTCGGCGTTCGGTGCCCCCTTGTCGTCCGTCCCGGGCGCGAACTCGCGCAGCTCGTAGCGGTCGTCGAATGCCTCGTTGCTCACGTTCCGACACTATCGGGACCGGGTGACGTCGCGACAGGCGCGTGGTCGGTCCGGTCAGCCTGGAGGCCCGGATCGCGTCCGGCGGACGGGCTGCGGTGTGGGGTCGGCCGGTTCAGGGCCCGTGCCCGGTGCCGCGTCAGTCGGTCGCGCCCCGCGGCGGATCGACGAGCAGCCCGACGCGGTCGTCCAGGTAGTCGGCGAGGGGGACTGCGGCGCCGGCGGTCGGGGACCACCGGACCGACGGCACGTCGTCGATGACGACGAGCACGCCCTCGGCGCCGACCAGGGAGTCGTCGACGGGGATCGGGACGGCGCCGTGGTTCACCGTGTCACCGGCGCCGAAGTGCCCCTTCGCGGCGGCGGCTCGGTAGGCGCGACGGACCTCGGCGGAGACCGACTGGTACTGCGACCGACCGGGTTCGGTGACGCGGGTGATCGACCCGGTGGCCCAGACACGGCCTGCGGTCTCGGGGGACGACCCGATCAGGAGCGCTCCGACCCGCCACACCCGGCCGAGGGGCCGCATCGTCGGGTCACGACGGATCCCGAGGACGGCCTTCGGCTGCACGTACTCGCCGAGTGCTTCGTCCAGGACGCCCGCGGCGCGGAGCCGCCGGGCCGCCGCGTCGAGGAGCTCCCGCGCCCGCTGCACTCCGTCCGTCACGTCCACCGAGCCTAGACCGGGTGGTGGTCGTCGTCTCGGCCCTGTTCTCGGTGGTGGTCCGCTCGACGTGGTGCGCCGCGCTGCGTCGTCCGTGGCTGGTGCCGACGCGGCTCGTGCGGGCGCGGCTGGTGCCGGCGCGGCGACGACGTGCGGCGCTCACGAAGCCCGCGGTCATCATCACCGCACCGTACGTCAGGAGCACGCCGGCGACCGCGGGGATGAGCCAGCTCCGCGACCCGTTGACGACCTGGTTGACGATGCCGATCTCCGGCACGGAGTACCAGACCACGCCACGGATCTGCACGGCGGTGACCGGTGCCGGGTCGGCCTCGGCGTTGTTGTCGCCTTTGAGCACGAAGGTCCGCTCGCCGTCCGACGACGACGACACCGAGACCACGCGGTGGCTGACGACCGCGGGCTGGCCGGACACGATCTGGTAGGTGACGACGTCGCCGACCCGGATGTCGTCGATCGGGGTCGGACGGACCACGAGCAGCGTCCCCGGCGGCAGGGTCGGCTCCATCGACTGCGTCAGGACGGTGAGCGGCATCGAGCCAGTGGCCTTCGGCACGACGATCAGCACGACCGCCAGGGCGGCGACGAGCAGCAGGAGCCCGGTGCTGAGACCGAGCACGACGGCGTGGACGACGGCGCGCCAGCCGGTGCGCGGGGTGGGGGTGCTCATGCGCCGCATCGGATCGCCGCCCCGTTGTCCTGCGTGAAGAGCGTGACCTTGCCGGTACCCGCGACGGTCGACGTGGGGTTGCCGGCGCTGTCGAGCACCTTGACGGTGACGGTCAGCGTGCCCGCGGTGCCGGCGCTCGCGGGGACGTCCGGCGGCGCGATCGTGATGAACGCGGAGTAGTCCTGCGCCTTCTGCCCGACCGGCGTCGAGCCGACGAAGGCCCCGTACCAGGTGTCCACCGGGCGGTTCGCGGCGTCCCAGCGGATCTCGACGTACCAGCCGCCGTGGTCGGTGCAGACCAGCGAGGGGGTGGTGTCGACGACCGCTGCCGGGGTGGTCAGGGTGAAGCCGCCCGCCACGACACCCGAGGTCCAGGTGCCGCTCGTGACGGTGAGGTTGACGTTCACCTTGGCGGTCGAGCCGGCCGGGGCCGACGACTGCAGGGTGCTGCGGGTGCACCAGACGGCGGAGGTGCCGGCGGCGAGCTTCGCGCTCATGCTCGGCAGCGAGGCCCAGGTGCCGGTGACGGACCCGGTGCCCACGGCCGTGCTTGTGGTGCAGCCCGCGGTCGAGGCGACCGGCCAGGCGACGACGGTGACGGCCTTGGCGAGCGCGGTCGAGCTGCCGGACACGACGGAGACCGTGGTGGTGGCGGTGCCGGCGAGGGTGCCCGAGTCGGTCAGGGTGATCGGCTTCGTCGTCGAGGTGACGCTCGACGAGAACGCCGTGGTGAGGGCGCTCGTGCCGCTGATCGACGCCGCGACCGTGCCGACCGTGGTGCTCGCCGCGGTGGTGCCCGCCGCGCTCCACAGTGCCCACGCGGCGCTCGAGGTACCGCCGACGAACACGGCGGTGAGGAGCACGGCGACGAGGAGCCGGAGGCGGCAGTTCATGCGGAGACCTGCGTTCCGGTGACGGTGAGGGTGAAGTCGGTGGTGGCGCCGGCGACGGTCTGCGGGGCGTCGGCGTCGAGGGCCATCTCGAGGCACGCGGTGCCGCTGACCCCGGCCGGCAGGGTGAACGACCCGGTACCGGTGTCGAAGGTGGCGAGCCGTCCGCTCGTGCCGGTGAGCCCGGGCACGCACTTCGCGGTCGAGGACACCATCACGAGGTGGAGCGTCAGCTCACCGGTCGCCGCCGCGACGGACGACTTCGAGGCCGTCGTCGTGACGCGCATCGACAGCGGGACCGACCCGGTGTTCCGCACCGTGAAGGTGCCGGTGGTGCTCGTGCCCGGCCCGAGGACCGCGGTGTTCATCGCCGTGGTGCTGCTGACGCTGACGGTCGCCGTGGCGGAGCGCACCGTGGTGGCCGCCGTGCTGGCGGTCCCGTTCCAGAGCGCGTACGTGCCGCCGGTGCCGAGGAGTGCTGTTCCGACCGCGACGACCAGGGCGAGCGCGACCGGCCACACCCAGCGGTGCCGTCGGGCCGCGCGGTGGCGTCCCGTCGTCCGCGGTGTGGCGGTCATGTGCCTGCTCCTGGTCGTCGTGGTCGGTGGGGTGCGATCGGTGGATCAGGAACCGATCGCGGTCTGGGTGAGCGTGAAGGCCAGCGCGCTGAGGTTGATCGAGCCGCCCTGACCGGTGGTCGCCGACGCGGGGAGCGTCACCGTGAAGACGACCTTGACGGTCGACGTGGACGAGGACGGCGAGACGACGAAGGTGTTGGTGTTCGACGAGGACTGCACCACCGAGGCGCTCGTCGAGGTGACGGCCAGCGTCTTCGTCGTGGCGGCGAGCAGCGCGGCGTCACCGGTGATGCTCTGGTTGGCGTAGGTCAGGTTCGCCTTGAGGTCCTGGCCGGTCGCACCGATGTTCAGCGTCTGCGTGAACTGGAACGTGTTGCCCGGGACCATCAGGGCCTTCGTCGGGTCGATCGCGGTGGAACGACCGTTCGTGATGTCGCTCCAGGCACCGTCGTTGTTGGCGCTCAGCGTCAGGGTGCCGGCGCTCACGGCGGACGCGGCGCTCGAGGCGCTGGCGTTCCAGAGCGCGAACGTGCCCGCGCCGCCGAGGAGGAGTGCGACGCCTGCTGCGCCGGCGATGGCACCGGTGACGATCTTGTGCATGGGGTGGGTCCGTTCCTGCGTGCTCGTGGCACGCTGAAGCCCACCGGGGACATTCGGGCGTCGTGTCCGGTGGGGAGGTTGTCATCGACCCAGTGGTTGGAGGGGGTCGCGGCTGACCGGTGCCGAGAGCGGTCGCCGGGCCTCGGAGCGCATGTGCTGCTGCTCGGGCGGGCTGGACTCGCTCTGGTGTCGACGTTAGCTGTCCCCCAAAGTGCGGACAAGTGAGAACGAGCGTTCACCCGGACCCCAGAACGGGGGTCATTTTTGTCCCCGCTAGGGAGGACATGCGTTGTACCCCGGTTTCTGGGTGTGCGCTCCGCGTTGGCAGAGCGATCACAGAAGGAATGCCGGTACGCACGGCGTCGTTGCACCGTCCGGAAACGAGGAGGGCCCATGGACATCGTGCGCTGGTTGTTCGACGCGCAGATCGTCATCGGCGACCAGACGGTGCTCTGGCGCGAGGTGATCGGCAACGTCTTCGGGCTGCTCAGCGCCCTCGGGGGCATGCGCCGGAAGGTCTGGGCCTGGCCGGTCGGACTGGTCGGCAACGCCCTGCTCTTCACCGTGTTCATGGGGGCGCTCTTCGACACCCCGAACCCCGTCAACCTGCTCGGGCAGGCCGGCCGTCAGGTCATGTTCATCATCGTGAGCATCTACGGCTGGTACCGGTGGACGCACCGCCCCGAGGACGCGACGACCGTGATCGACCCGCGCTGGGCCTCCTGGCGGACCCGTCTGCTGCTCGTCGTCGGCATGATCGGCGGCACCGCCCTGCTGACCCCCGTCTTCCGTGCGCTCGGGTCCTACGAGCCGGTGTGGAGCGACGCGTGGATCTTCGTCGGATCGCTGCTGGCCACCTACGGCATGGCGAAGGGGTGGGTCGAGTTCTGGCTCATCTGGGTGGCGGTCGACCTGGTCGGCGTTCCGCTGCTGTTCTCCGCCGGGTACTACGCCTCCGGGTTGATGTACGTCTTCTACGGCGTCTTCACCCTGACGGGGTTCTTCGTGTGGATGCGCCAGCGGGTGCGGCCTCCGGCGGCACCCGTCACCGTCGGCTGACCGCCGTGCTCGCGGCGCGCTGACGCGGCCGGGAGCACGGCCCCCGCTCTGGGACGAGACAAACGGCCCGGAATGCGCTGCAATGGTCGGATGGAACCCCTGCACGGCGAACGCGTCGAGGACGACGAGTCCCTCGCAGAGCGCACGGTGCGCGCGGCCATCCGCGCCTACCGGCTGCACCCGTTCGACACCGTGGACGCGGCGGTCGTCGCCGAGGTGGCCGGCATCCCGATCGAGACCGTCGAGCGGCTGTTCCCGACCTGGCACGCCCTGCTCCTGGTCACCTACGACCGGTGGGCGCAGCTGCGGGGGACCCGGCGGAAGAGCCCGCCCACGTGCACGATCGAGCACGTCCGTCTGACCCTGGCCGAGGACGTCGCCGACCCCGGGCTCGTCCGGGTGCTCGCGGGGCTGATCACCGTGGCCAGCTCGGAGTCCGGGTTCGCCGAACTGTTCCGCAAGCGGTTCGAGGAGTACGCCGAGCAGCTGACCGTCGGGCTGCAGCGCGACTTCGACAAGGGCTCGGAAGAGGCCGGCATCCCCGCGTACCAGGCTGCGACCCAGCTGCTCTCGGTCTACGAGGGGCTGCAGATCCAGATGCTGGTCCGCCCGCACATCGACGTCCTGGTGGAGTTCGACCGCGCGGCGAACACCCTGCGCCAGGGATGGAAGCGGCACGCCGTCCCGTCGTGGGACCTCGACGAGGCGCCCGTCCGCGTCTGAGTGCAGTGGCGATTCATCCGGTTTGGAAAGTACTTGCCAAACCGGAAAGTCCTTGCGACACTGGTGTCAACGAGAGGGGACACCATGGACAACACCACCGCACGACCCGGACCCGCGGAGGCGGCCCGACTGCTCGACCAGGCGGACCGGATCGGCCGACGAGCGCACGACGCCGTCCGCTGGCCGTACGTCACGTTCATCACCGCGCTCGGCGTCGCGACGTCGCTCGGCACGCTCGGCATGGGGCTCACGACCGGGGACGCGTTCGCCGCCGTCTACGTCGGTACCCTCGTCGCCCTGTTCGCCCTGGTGGTGTTCTTCATGGTGAGCATCCGCGGCCGCTCGGCCTTCGCCCGGAGCCGCCGCTGGACCGTCTACATCGTCAGCTGGGCGGTCACCTACCTGGCGGCGATCGCCGTGGTCGGGTGGGTGCACGGCTCGGTGCTCTGGTCGGGCGTCACCTCGGGGCTCGTGCTGCTCGTCGCGCTCGTCTGTGCGGCACGCGAGGCCCGCTCGTGAGCACCACCGACCGGGTGCATCCCCGGCACGAGCTCGACGACCTGCTGCAGCACCCGGTGCGCTTCTCGGTGATCGCCGCCCTGACCCGCGCCGGGACCCTCGGGTTCCGCGAGGTGCGCGACGCGGTCGAGGTCAGCGACTCGGTGCTGAGCAAGCAGGTCTCCGCGCTCGAGGCGGCCGGCTACGTGTCGGTGGGGAAGGGCTTCGTGGGCAAGACGCCCCGGACGTCGGTCACCCTGACCGCGACGGGTCGGGCCGTCTGGGCCGCCCACCTGGACGCGCTCCGCCGCATCGCCGCCGGCTGACCAGCGGGATCAGCCCCGCCGGCTGATCAGCGGGATCAGCCCCGCCGGCCCCGCCGCCACGACAACACCTGCCGCACCGTCACCTTCGACCCGTACTGCGCGACCGAGTGCCGGAACAGGTACTCCGCGAACCACAGCAGCAGCCCGGCGACGACGAACACCTCGACGATGCAGACCACCGACTCCGCCACGGTCAGGGCCCCGACGGCGTTCCGCACCATCGCGGTGATCGGCGTGAAGGTCGGGAAGTACGTGAAGAACTGCGCAACGGGCGACGTCGGCGTCGTCATCACGAAGAACGCCGCGTACAGGGGGATGATCAGCGCGAAGATCGCCGCCGACTGCAGGGCCGAGGCGTCCTTGATCGACGGCACGGCGGCCCCGACGGCGACGAACAGCCCGGACGCCAGCAGCACCCCGCCGACGAGCAGCAGCGCCCCGGTCACCATCCGCCACGGGTCGACCGTCAGTCCGCCGAGCTGCGACGACACCAAGGGCAGGGCGACGAGCAGCCCGACCAGGCCGGGCACGACGAACACGCTGACCTGCACGAAGCCGACGAGCAGCATCGCGATGACCTTGCCGCGGATCAGATCGCCCGCGGTCACCGTGGTCAGGATCATCTCGGAGATCCGGTTCTCCTTCTCCTCGACCACGACGGTGACCATCCGGGCGGCGAGCAGGATGACGAGCCCGAAGAACGCGGCGACGAACAGGAACGGCGGCACGACCGACAACCAGCCCGGTGCGACCCGCCCGTCGGCGTAGGTGGTGACGTCGGCGGCGGGTGGACTGCGGAGCAGCTCCACGGTCTCGGGGTCGTCGACCGAGGCGGCGACGCTCTGCTCGAGCACCCGCTCGGCCAGCGATGAGTACACGCCGTTGGCGAAGAGCCCCCGGTCGGCGGCGTCGACCCGGATGGCCGTCGTGGACGGCGACGACGGGAACGCGATGAAGGCGTCGAGGTCACCGGACCGGACGGCGGCACGGTCGGCGGCGGCATCGGTGGACGGCGTCCCACCCCACTTCGCCGCCACGGACTCCGACACCAGGCCGGACTCGTCGACGTAGTGGAACGGGGTCTTCGTGGCGGACGACCCGGACACCACGGAGTTCGTGCCGGCGGCCTGCCCGATGCCGACGAGCAGCGACACGACCACGATGACGACCGGCAGCGCGAGCGTGCCGATCCAGAACGCGGGCTTCTTCACCGCGCGGACGAACTCGAACCGGACGACCGTGCCGAGGTTGCTCATGCCGCTGCCCCGTCCGACGACGCAGCGGCGAGGGCGTCGTGCCCGTAGACCTGCACGAAGATCTCGTCGAGCGGGATCCGGCGCATCTCGAACGCGGTGACGTGCACCCCGGCCGCGACCAGTTCCGCCAGGACGTCCGCACCGTCCGGAGCGGCGGCCTGGGTCGGGACCAGGTAGGCGACGTGCCCCTCGTGGCGGGCGAGCCGGTACAGCGACGACTTCGGTACGGGGCCGTCGAGCCCCACGCGGGCGACGGCGCCACCGAAGGCGTCCTGCACGTCGGGCACGGATCCGTACGCGGCGGCCCGCCCGTCCTTGAGCAGCAGGATGCGGTCGCAGAGTCGCTCGACCTCGTCCATGTGGTGCGTCACGAGGACCACGGTCGCGCCGTCGGCCTTCCGTTCGTCGACCAGGTCGAGCAGGAGCCGCCGGTTCACCGGGTCGAGTCCCTTGGTCGGCTCGTCGAGGATGAGCAGCCGCGGCCGGTCCATGATCGTGATGCCGAGCTGCACCTTCTGCTGCTGCCCGCCGGACAGCTTGTCGACGCGCAGCTTCGCGCGGTCGGCGAGCCCCACCCGGGCCAGGTAGTCCATGCTCCACGCGGTCGCCTCGGCACCACGGAGCCCGCGCAGGCGCCCGAAGTAGGTCATCACGTCGATGACGGACTCCTTGCGGTACAGCCCGCGCTCCTCGGGCAGGTAGCCGATGCCGCCGGTGGCCGGCCGGTAGGGGCGGCCGTCGATCGTCAGCGTGCCCGCCGTCGGGGTGGTGATGCCGAGCAGGGCCCGGATCGTCGTGGTCTTGCCGGAGCCGTTGCTGCCGAGCAGCCCGAACGTCTCACCGGGGGCGACGTCGAACGACAGCCCGTCGACCACGTTGCGGTCGCCGAACCGCATCACGAAGTCCTGCACGCTGATGCTCGCCCCGCTCATGCGGCGACCCTACCGGGACTTCCTTCCCAGAACGGCCGCGATGGGATGCGAGAACGGGCGTACCTGGTGAGAACTTTCGACCCGGTACGCCCGGTTCCGGCAGGTACGCCAGTTTCCGTCGGGCAGACGCGGGCAGACGCGGGGGGCGACGGACTGGAGGCGCGGTGCCAGCTGGCACCGCGCCTCCAGTCCGTCATCCGGTCGCGCCCAGGGCGCGAGCGTCGCGTCAGGAACGCAACCAGGCCGTCCCCACGCCCGTCAGGGCACCGTCGACCACGGGGGCCGAGGCGAGCAGCAGCTCGCCGGCCGGCAGCGCGAAGGGCTCGTCGCCGAAGACCGTCACGCTGGTCCAGCCGTTCGGCCGATGGAACGCGAGCACGTCGTCGCGGCCGGTCTCGATCCACTCGAGCTGTTCCTCGGACTGCAGCTGGCCACGCAGGCCGAGCGCCTTCCGGTACAGGTTCAGGGTGGAGTCGGGGTCGGCGTCCTCGGCCTCGACGCTGGAGTCGGCGAACCACGCCGGCTGCGGCAGGTGCGAACCGTCCGGACCGAAGCCGAACGACGAGCCGGTGCGCGTCCACGGGATCGGCACGCGGCAGCCGTCACGACCGACGTCGACGCCCGGGTTGCGGAAGAACGCCGGGTCCTGGCGGTCGGCGTCCGGGATGTCACCGACCTCGTGCAGGCCGAGCTCCTCGCCCTGGTACAGGTAGGCGGAGCCGGGCAGGGCGAGCTCGAGCAGCGTGGCGGCCTGTGCGCGGCGCAGGCCGAGCGACCGGTCGAGCGCGTCCTGGGAGCCGCCGGCGAGCAGCCACGCGCTGCCCTGCTTGTCGGTGCCACCGGCGCGGGGCGGCAGGGCGTAGCGGGTGGCGTGCCGGACGACGTCGTGGTTCGAGAACACCCACGTGGTCGACGAGCCGGACTGCTCGGCGAGGCCGAGGTTGAACTCGATGATCGTGCGGAACTGTCCGGCGTCGAAGTCGGCCTCGAGCAGGTCGAAGTTGAACGCCTGACCGAGTCCGTCGGCGCTGGCGTAGCGGGCTCGCCGGTGGGCGGGGACCCAGGCCTCGGCGACCGCGGTGCGCGCCGGCGTGTACTCGTTGAAGACCGTCCGCCACTCGGCGTAGATCTCGTGCACGTCGTCGCGGTCCCAGAGCGGGTGCGTGCCGTCCTTCGGCATCTCGGCGAGCTCGGCCCAGGTGGGCAGGGTCTCGCCCAGGTCCTTCGCCAGGCCGTGGGCCACGTCGATGCGGAACCCGTCGACGCCGCGGTCGGACCAGAAGCGCAGGGTGTGCAGGAAGTCGTCGCGGACCTCGCGGTTCGCCCAGTTCAGGTCGGGCTGCTCCTTCGCGAAGCTGTGCAGGTACCACTGGCCGTCGCCGACGGCGGTCCAGGCCGGCCCGCCGAAGATCGAGATCCAGTCGGCGGGGGCGTCCTCGCCGGACGGTCCGCTGCCGTCGCGGAACACGTAGCGGTCGCGGGCGGGGGAGCCCTTGGGTGCTGCGAGGGCCTCGCGGAACCACTCGTGTCGGTCGCTCGTGTGGTTCGGGACGACGTCGACGATCACCCGGATGCCGGCGGCGTGCAGTGCCTCGACCATCCGGTCGAAGTCGTCGAGGGTGCCGAGGCGCGGGTCGACGTCGCGGTAGTCGTCGACGTCGTAGCCGCCGTCGGCCAGGGCGGACGGGTAGAAGGGGCTGAGCCAGACGGCCTCGATGCCGAGCGAGGCCAGGTACGGCACGCGCTCGGTGATGCCGGGCAGGTCGCCGATGCCGTCGCCGTTCGCGTCGGCGAACGAGCGGGGGTAGATCTGGTAGACGCTGGCCTGGCGCCACCAGGTCTCGTCGTGCGAGGTGGTGGCGGGCTGGGCGAGGGTGTCGGTCACGTCGGGCCTTTCGTGGGTCGAGGGGTTCGAAGGGTTCGAGGGGTGTGTGCCGGTCGGGTCTGCACCGGCGATCGCGGTCGGGTCCGCACCGGCGGTGTCGGTCACTTGATGGCGCCCTGGGTCACGCCGGCCATCACCCACCGCTGGGTGACGAGGTAGACGATGATCGCGGGGGCCATCGCCATCAGGTACGAGGCGAACGACACGTTGTAGTTGTTGCTGAACTGCGTCTGGAACATCTGCTGCAGCACCGGCAGGGTCTGCAGCGCCGGGTCGGAGGTGATCAGCGACGGCATCACGAAGTCGTTCCAGGACGCGAGGAACGCGAAGATGCCGACGGTGGCGCTCATCGGTGCCAGCAGCGGGAACACGAGTCGCCAGAACACCTGCCCCGTGCTCGCACCGTCGATGCGAGCACTCTCCTCCAGCTCCGCCGGGATCGACCGCAGGAAGGCCGTGAAGAGCAGCACGCTGAAGGAGAGCTGGAACATGACGTGCAGGATCGCGACGCCGAGCGGGCTGTCCAGGTGCGCGAGCCCGGTGAGCTTCACCTGCGACAGTGCGAGCACCGGGAACGGCAGGAACATCGCCGCGAGCAGGTAGAAGAACGACCAGCGGAACAGTCGCCGGTCCCAGTTCCGGGCGATCGCGTAGGCCGTGAACGAGGCGAGCAGGATCGTGCCGACGACGGTGATCGCGGCGACGAACACCGAGACCGCGAAGGCCCGCGGGAAGTCCGTCAGCTGCCACGCCTGCACGAAGCCGTCGACGCTGAACGGTGCCGGCAGCGAGAACGCGTTGCCGTCGACGGCCTGCCCGGTGGTCTTGAACGCCATCGTCAGGGTGACGTACAGCGGCACGAGCACCGACAGCGCGCACAGCACGAGGACGACGGTGACGGGCCAGTTCGAACGACCGCGGCCGGCCTTGCCCGAGCCGGAGGACCGGTCGGCGTCGACGGAACGGATGCTGCCGGTCGCGGTGGTCCCCGGTCGCAGGGGTGCTTGCAGGGACATCAGAGCGCTGCCTTCCCGCGGGTCGCCCGCAGCTGGATCACGGCGATGACGACCGCGATGACGAAGAAGATCGTGGCGTTCGCCATCTGGTAGGCGTAGTCGCCGCCGTTGAAGCCCTTGAAGATCGACATCGCGACACTGGTGGTCGAGGTGCCGGGGCCGCCGTCGGTCAGGCCGACGATGATGTCGTACGAGTTCAGGAAGTTCTTGAACCCGATGACCAGGTTGATGAGGATGTAGCCCGCGGTCAGCGGTGCGGTTATCGAGACGAGCTGCCGCCAGGCGCTGGCACCGTCGAGGGCGGCTGCCTCGTACACCTCGCCGGGGATCGAGAGGACGCCGGCGATGTAGATGAGGAGCGTCGACGGGATCGCCTGCCAGGCGGTGACGACCACGATCGCCAGCCAGGCCAGGTCGGGGTTCGCCAGGATGCTCTGCTCGAGCGGCCCGAAGCCGATCGCGGTGGCGAAGGCCGGCAGGCTGTTCGCGAACAGGAACGAGAACACGTAGGCGATGACGATCCCCGAGATCACCATCGGCAGCACGAACACCGCACGCAGCGCGATCTTGCCGCGGATCTTCGACGTGAGCGCGATGGCCAGCAGGAACGCGATCGCGTTCACGACGATCACGGTGACGAGCGAGAACCCGAGCGTGAACAGGTACGCCTGCAGGATCGCGGGGTCGGAGAACACCGCGATGTAGTTGGTGAGCCCGGTGAAGCGGAACTCGCCGAAGCCGACGGAGTTCGTGAAGCTCAGCACGATGCCCATCACCGCCGGCAGCGTGATGGCGAGCGTGAAGAGCACCAGGGTGGGCAGCAGGAACGCCAGGAAGAGCGGGTCGACGCGGGGCTTGCGTCGTCCGGCCTGGAGGCCCGTGGCGGCTCCGCCACGGCGGCGGCGGTCCGCCGTCGTGATGGATTCGGTGGTCGTGGTTGCCATTCGGACGTCTCCTTACGCGGCCGTGCGGAGCGCGAGACGCGCCCAGTCGGCGTCGAGGGTGCGGAGCTGGCGCTGCGGGTCGCCGCCGAAGGCGATCGACTGCGCGTAGTTCGCGACCGGGATCTCGGCGGGGATGAGCTGCGAGGCGCCGAGGTAGAAGGCTGCGTCGTCGTAGTACGACTGCATGCCGCGGAGGGCGGGGTTCGACGCCGGTGGAGCGTCCTTGCGGACCCCGAAGCCGTTGTTGTCCGCGTTGTACTCGTCGTTGACCCGCTTGGACATCAGGAACGACAGGAACTCGCGGGCGGCCTCCTGCTTGCGGGACGCCTCCGGGATCCAGAGCGCCAGGTCGACGTTCACGCGGACCTTGCGGTCGGCCGGGTCGTCGGTGACGGGCAGCGGGAACGTGCCGAGGTCCATGTCCTTCGTGGTCTTGGCGATCTCGCCGAGGGCCCACGGTCCCTGCAGGTACATGCCCGCCTTGCCCTGGGCGAAGGCGAGGTTGCCGTCGCCGTACCCGCGGCTCGCGGCGCCGTCCTGGTGCCAGGCGCGGAGCTGCACCATGCGCTCCATCGGCTTCCGCAGGTCGCGCTCGAACGAGACGGCGGATCCCTTGCCGACGTTCGTGCCCTCGCGGCGGAGCGCCTCGAAGGTCGCCGGGGTGTCGATCATGCCGCCGATCGAGTAGTCGAACATGCCCTGGGCGATCGTCCAGTTGTCCTTGAACGTGCCGTAGATCGGCGCGATGCCGGCCTTGGTCAGGCGCTCGCACACGTCGGCGAACTCGCTCCACGTCGTCGGGACGTCGAGCTCCTGCTGCGCGAAGAGCGCCTTGTTGTAGATCACCGACGCCGCCGTCACCGAGTACGGCAGGGCGCTCTTCCGGCCGGGGTAGTCGGCGGTCTGCTCCATGAGCGGCCACAGGTCGGGGTTGATGGTGTCGGCCTGCGGCAGGTCGGACAGGTCGGTCAGCGCGCCGTGCTCGACGAACGGCACGACCGAGAAGTTGTAGTTCCAGCAGCCGAGGTCCGGCGGCCGGTTCCGCACGAAGTTCGCGGACATGCTCGAGGTCGAGTCGCGCACGACCCGGACCTTCGACTGGCTCTGGTGGAACTGCGCGATGACGTCGTCGAAGTAGCCGATGACCTCGGGCTTCGACACGTAGAACGTGATGGTCTCCGGCTTGGCGCTCGAGGACCCGATCGGGGCGCATCCGGCGAGCGCGAGGCCCGCTCCGATGCCGCCCGCTCCCAGCAGGAACCCGCGTCGGCTGACCGATGCTGCGCTCCTGGCGGTGGCGTGTGCTTGCACGTCGTCTCCGTCCGTCCGGACCCGGCGTCCCTGCCGTTCCGTCCCGCGAGCGGCTCCGATGCTGCCCGCGGAACTAAATGTAGCGAGAAAATCTAATTCCGCAAGGAACTCGTCGCGCGATAGGGTCACGACATGCCGCCACCCCGTGGAACGAGCGCAGAGACGCTGCTCGCGTACGCCTTCGACTCGTCGGCGTTCACCGCGACCGAGGCGATCGACGCCACCGGCCTGACCCGGTCGACCGTGCTCGGGGCGGCCGAGGAGCTCGTGCGGCTCGGCTGGCTCCGCGAGCTCGACGACGCCCGCGCCGCGGGGGAGTACCGGATGGGACGCCCGGCTCGCCGCTACGAGCTCGACACGGTCGCCGGGGTCGTCGTCGGTGTGGACGCCGGCCAGCACCGGGTCACGGCCTTCGTCGCCGACCTGCGCGGCACGGTGCTCGGTCGTGCCGAGGGGTCGCTGGGTGCATCGGGCCTCGACGTGCTCGTGCGACTCGGGGTCCTCGCCGACACCGTGGCCGCCGCCCTCGCCGCGGCCGACGTCGACCGCACCCGGGTCCTGGTCACCGTCGTGGGCATCCCGGCGCCGGTCGACGCCGCCGGGGCCTCGCCCGACGACGGCGGCTTCTGGGTCCGGATGAACCCGGGGTTCGCCGACGCCGTGCCGGACGGGCGGGTGCTCGTCGAGAACGACGCGAACCTCGCCGCGCTCGCCGAGCGGCCGTCCTCGGGTGACGCCTCGTTCGCGGCGCTGCTGTCCGGCGAGCGCTTCGGCGCAGGCCTCGTCGTCGACGGGGTCCTGCTGCGCGGTGCCCACGGCGGTGCCGGGGAGATGCGGGTGCTCGAACTCGTCGAGGGTGTCGGCTCCTCCGACGGCATCGGCGCGGTCGCCCGCACCTTCGTGGCCGACGCCGTCGCCGCCGGGCACATCCCCGCGGACGCCGCACTCGCCGGCGACGCTGCCCTGGTGTTCGCGGCCGCGCGGAGCGGTGATCCGGTCGCGCGCACCATCGTCGACCGCCTGGGCGACCGCCTGGCCCGGGTCTGCATCCTGCTCGCGAGCCTGCTCGACATCGACCGCGTCGTGGTCGCCGGCGCGATCGCCCAGCCGGCGGTCGCGGTCATCGACCGTGCGCGCGACCTGCTCGCGAAGGGGCACTTCGACCCGGTGCCGGAACTCGTCGCGTCGTCGCTCGGGGCCGATGTCGTGGTCATCGGGGCCGTGGCCCACGCGGTCGACGCGGTGCGTGCCGACCCGCTGTCGTTCCCGGTGCTCAGTCGGGCAGCGGCACCTCGAGGCTCCGGTCCCACGGTTCCGTCCAGCCGAGTCGGTCGAACAGCGCATCCAGCAGCATCGCGGTGAAGCCCCACACCAGGTGCTCGTCCCCGTCGGCCTCGATCGTGAACGCCGGTCCGCGCCACTCCTGACCACTGCGGCGGATCACGGTCACGCCGCGGTTCGCCGGGTCGAGCAGGTCGGCCACGGGGACCCGGAACACCGCCGCCGACTCGTGCTCGTCGACGACGCGGATCGGTGAGGGGTCGCGCCACCAGCCGATGACGGGCCGGACCAGGTGGTTCGAGAACGCCAGGGGCACGGCCGGCAGGGTGCCGAGCACCTCGACGCCGGCGGGGTCGAGCCCCGTCTCCTCCTGTGCCTCGCGGAGTGCGGCGGCGACGGCGTCCGCGTCACCGGGGTCGATGCGTCCGCCGGGGAACGCGACCTCGCCGGCGTGCGCCCGCAGGGTCGTGGCCCGGGCGAGGAGCAGGACGTCGAGGTCCCGCGGGACCCCGGGTGCTGCTGCCGGTCGGTCGCTCGGCGTGTGGTCGAGCGCGCCGAAGAGCATCAGGACCGCGGCCCGTCGTGGCGAGGCCGTACTGCCGGGTTCGACGAGCGGCCCACCGTCACCCCAGCCGTCCGCTGCGACCGCCGCGAGGGCAGCCCGTACCGATCCGTCGTGCGTCACCCGTTCACCCTAGGTGTGCGCCACCGAGAGGTCCGGCGGGCCCGTCGCTCCGGACGGTTCGCTGGGGGTTGTTCGAGCACTGCCTGGGAGCCGCACAGGTGGGAACTGTGCGAACCGGAAGCGCGTCGGTGCCCCGTTCGCAGCGGGCCGACGCCACGATTGCACCGTCCGCCGGGAGGCCCCATGTTCCACGATCTGCTCCGACCCCTGTTCCACGTCGCCGTCGTCGCACCGTCCGTGCTCGTCCCGGTGGACGTCGCCGCGGGGCTCCTCGCCGTCGCCGCGCTGCTGCCGGCGTTCGGTCGTCGCTCCCGGCATCCGGTCCGCGGGCTGGTGGTCTGGCGGCTCGGCGGCGTGGCCGTCGGTGCCGTGATCGGCCTGGTCGCGGTGTGGTGGTTCGGGGACGTCCAGGACCTGTACGGGGTGTCGTTCACCCCTATCACCCGGATGTGGGTGGCCCTGGCCTTCGGCGCCGTCGGCCTGCTCGTCGTGACGGTCGTGCAGGGCGGCTGGGTCCGCCGCGTGCTCGGCGTGCTCGCGGCGGTGGCGGTGGCCCTGGCCGCCGTCCTCGGCGTCAACGTCGACTTCGGGGCGTACCGCACGATCGAGCAGGCCGTCACGACCGATCCGTACCCGTCCGGTCCGCTGGCACACGAGACGGGGGTGGGGCGCGCCTCCAGTCCGGTGGTCGACCCGGCCACCTGGCGGGCGCCCGCCGACATGCCGCGACGAGGGAAGGTGCTCTCCGTCGCCATCCCGTCGACCGTCTCCCACTTCCACGCGCGGCCTGCGGACGTGTACCTGCCGCCCGCTGCCCTGACCGAGCGACCGCCGACCCTGCCGGTCCTGATCAGCCTGGCCGGACAACCCGGCCAGCCGAGCGACATGTTCCAGGCCGGTCAGCTCGGGGCGGTGATGGACGCGTTCGCCGAGGCTCACCACGGACTGGCCCCGATCGTCGTCGCGCCGGACCAACTCGGGGCACCGGGCCGGAACCCGATGTGCGTCGACTCGCCCCTCGGCCGTTCCGCGACGTACATCATGACCGACACCACGAACTGGATCCGGCAGCACCTGCGCGTCGGGGCAGCGCCCTCCGCCTGGGGCATCGTCGGGTTCTCGCAGGGCGCGACGTGCGCCATGCAGTTCTCCGCCGCGCACCCCGACGTGTTCGGCACGACCTTCGCGATCTCGAGCGAGCTCGCACCCCTGAGCGGCTCCGTCCAGCACAGCATCCAGGTGGGGTTCGGCGGCTCCGCCAGCCGCTACGCCGCAGCGGCACCGCGGGCGATCATGCGGGCGCACGGGCCGTACCCGGGGCACCTGACCGTCTTCGCCTACGGCAGCGAGGACGACCCCTACGTCGCCTCGACCACGGCGCTCCGCGCAGCTGCGGACGCCGCGGGGATGCAGACCCGACTGTTGGTGTCCGAGGGCTCCGCCCACGACTGGAACACCGTGCGCTACGCCCTGCGCGTGGGGATGCCCGGCGTGATCGCGCACATGGGCCTCCGGTGAGCGCAGTGGCCGCGGCCCTCGCGTGGGCGACCCCGGGGCGACTCGTGCCGGTGGCCCGTCGGTACCCGCTGACGAGTGTCGTCTCGGCCCTGACCGTCGTCGCCGGCATCGCCGCCGTGGTGCTCCGCTGCGTCGGCGCGCTCGACGGACGGACGCCCGACACCCTGGGCGGGACGATGGGTCCGCTCGGCGTGGTCGCGGTGACGTCCAGCGTCGTCGGGTTCCTCGTCACCTTCATCGCCGTCGTGGTGTGCACCGGCGCGTCCGAACGGCTGCTCGGCTGGCGGCGCACCCTGCTCGCGATGGTCGTCACGACCGTCGTGGGGACCGGCCTCGGTGCCGTGCTCCAGCTGTTCGACGGAGCCCCGGCCAACCCCGGCTTCCTCGTGCACCTGGGACACGTCGGCCCCTGGACCTGGATCGTCGGGACCATCGTCACCGCGAGCGCGTTCGCCGGCGCCCTGTGGCGACGCCGGATCCGGGTCGTGTCGATCGCCGTCGTCGCCGCGCTGCTGCTCTACGCCGGACACGCGTCCGACCTGCACGCGGCGCTCGCCCTGGTCGTCGGCCTGGTGCTCGGCCGCGTGCTGCGACGGTCACCGGTACGGAGCGGCTGGACCCGGAGCTCCTCACGCGAGACCCGCGTGCTGCTGGTGGCCGCGGTCACCGTGTCGGCGGTCGGCCCCGTCCTCGCGCTCGTCACCGGTGCTCAACTCGGGCTGCTCGCCCCGCTCGCCGTGGTGCTCGACACCGGGCCGACCGGACGGATGCCGCACTGCTCGGTGACCGGGGTGACCGCCAGCTGCGTCCGAGCGCTCGCCGCGGTGCACCCGCACGGCCTGTTCCAGTCGCTGCTGGCCGTGATGCCGCTCGTGGTCCTGGCGGTCGGTGCGGTGGGCCTCCGGCGTGGCAGTCGGTTCGCGCTGTGGCTCGTCGTGACCGTCGACCTGGTCACCGGCCTCGCGACCGCCGTCTCGTACGGGGTGCTGCCCGAGCGGCACCATGCCGTCGTGCAGCGTCTGGCGTCTGACCACCTCGAGGTCTCGCTCTCGCTCATCGCGTCGGTGCTGGTGCCGATCGCCACCGCCGTGGTGCTCGTCCTGCGCCGCGCGGACTTCCCTGTCCGGACCGACCGGCGACGACTGCTGACCTTCGCCGTCACGATCGCGGGCGCGGCCCTGGTGCTCGCGGTCGTCGTCGTCGGCGTCGCCGTGGCTTCGGGCGACAGCGTGCGGGAGCCCCTCCACCTGGCGCTCGCCGTGCTCGGTCCGATCGCCCCCGTGACCCTGCCCACGCACCTCGGACAAGCCGAGCCGGCGCTGCGGTTCGTCGTCGGCATCTCGGGCCCGCTCCTGTGGCTCGCGGTGGCGATCGCCGCGGTCCGGCCGACCGGTGCCGGACGCTCGGACAGTGACCTCGACGGGCAGGACGCCGCGCGGGCGGCTGCTCGGGCGCTCCTGGTCGCCGGCGGCGGTGACACCTTCGGGTGGATGACGACGTGGCCCGGCAACGAGTACTGGTTCACCGAGGACGGCCGAGCCGGGGTCGCCTACCACCGCACCGGGAGCGTGGCCGTGACGACCGGCGGCCCCTTCGGACACGAGGACGCGCGGCTCGCGGCACTCGAGGGCTTCGCACGGGCCGCGGACGACCACGGCTGGACGCCCGTCTTCTACGGCATCGACGCCACTCTCGGTGCTGCACTCGCACGACTCGGTTGGACGACGCTCCCCGTGGCCGAGGACGCCGACCTCGACCCGCGCACCTGGACCACGACGGGCAAGCGCAAGCAGGACGTCCGCACGGCCGTGAACAAGGCCGCACGGTCCGGCACCACCGCGCTCTGGTCGGACTGGGCCTCGCTGCCCGGATCGGTCACGCGCCAGATCGAGGCGATCTCGGAGGAGTGGGTCGCCGAGCGCGAACTGCCGGAGATGGGGTTCACCCTCGGCGGCATCGACGAGATGCGCGACCCCGCCGTCCGGACGCTCGTCGCCCTGAGCGAGGACGGCACCGTCCTCGCCGTCACCAGCTGGCTCCCCACGTACCGTGCCGGGCAGGTGGTCGGGTGGACGCTCGACGTGATGCGCCGTGCGCCGGACGCCCCGAACGGTGTGATGGAGTTCCTGGTCGCGAGTGCGGTCGACCGGATGCGCGTCGACGGTGCCGAGCGTCTCAGCCTGTCCGCGGCCCCGCTCGCGTCCTCGGCGGAACCGCAGGGCTCCGGCCGGAGCGGCGTCGAATCGGTCCTCGACGTCGTCGGCGGTGCGCTCGAGCCCGTCTACGGGTTCCGTTCCCTGCTGCGCTTCAAGGCGAAGTTCGGGCCCGACCTGCACCCCCTGGTGATGGCGTACCCGGACCCGGTGGCGCTGCCCACCATCGGCGTCGCGATCGTCCGTACCTACCTGCCGGGGTTGTCGCTGCGCCAGGCGGTGGCGATCGTGCGGGAGCGGCGTCCGGCACGCGGAGTCCGGGCCGAGCCGCCGGCGGAACGAGTGGGCTGACCCGGACGGGTTCCGACCGCCGTCGGTACGTTCGGAGCATGGGAACCGAACGGGCCGACGGACCGGCCGTGGACGAGCACGATCCGTACGAACGCCGCCCCGGGTACGTCACGAGTGGCGACGGCCGGACCGACCGGATGACCACGGACATGTTCGTGGGCATCGCGGTCGGGTTCGTCCTGGTGATCGTCTTCGGGTCCTTCCACATCGTCGAATGGCTCGCGATCGGAGCGGCCGTCGTCATCGGCGCCGCGGTCTGGTTGGTCCTGCGCAGCCGGCGACGGCGTGCAGACCGCCGTGCAGGTCGGTCGCCCGACGCCGTCCCTCGTGCTCGGGACCGCGCGATCGCCGAAGCGAACGGTGGGCGCCGGTTCTTCATCGCCCAGAACCCGGTCGTCGTCATCGTGATGGGCGCCGTCTTCATCGCTGTCGCGGTCGCCCCGCTGCTGTTCGGTGGGGTCTCCATCGGCCGGATCGTGACCGGGGTCATCGTCGTCGCGAGCGGTGTCGTCTGCATCGTGCAGGGGATCGGCACCCTTCGGGTGCGTCGTCGGGAGCGCAGCGGCGGCTGATCCCCGGTCGTCAGGCATCCGGGGGCCGGTGGAGGTCAGCGTGTTGACGAACAGGGGCCGCGAGACCTGGCGGCCGTACTGGCCCTGGGAAGACTGATACGTCGTCGACGCGATCCCAGGGCGGACGGGAGGCCCGGTGCCAGCTGGCACCGTCCCTCCAGGCTCGGCCGTCACCCCGCTGGCGCGGTGCGCCGGTACCGGCTGGAGGGGCCGGGCGGAGGTGCGTGACTCAGTGACCGGCGCCGAGGTTTCCGGCGAGGCGCGCGTGGAATGCCCGGCTGGCGTCGTTCATCCCGCGGATGTCGACCCGCTTGCCGTGCGCGTGGTACTTCGTCTCGATCGAGTCGAGGGCGGCGACGGTGGAGGCGTCCCACACGTGCGACCGGTTCATGTCGATGACGACGAGTTCGGGGTCGCCGACGTAGTCGAACCGTGTGGTGAGTTCGTTGCTCGATGCGAAGAAGAGTTCACCCTCGACCAAGTAGATCGCGTGCTGCTCACCACTGTCGGCGGTCTCGATGCTGCGGGTCACGGAGGTGAAGTGCGAGACCCGGCGGGCGAAGACGACCATCGCCGCGATGACACCGATGATCACGCCGATGGCGAGGTTGTCGGTCGCGACAACGATCACGACGGTGAGGACCATGACGATGGTCTCCCCGACGGGCATGCGCTTGAGGGTGGAGGGCTTGATGCTGTGCCAGTCGAAGGTGCCGACGGAGACCATGACCATCACGGCGACGAGCGCGGCCATCGGGATGACCGCGACGACGTCGCCGAGCCCGACGACGAGCACGAGCAGGAACACCCCGGACAGGAACGTCGAGATGCGGGTGCGGGCGCCGGATGCTTTGACGTTGATCATCGTCTGGCCGATCATCGCGCAACCACCCATGCCGCCCATGAATCCTGAGCAGATGTTGGCGATGCCCTGCCCGATGGCTTCGCGGGTCTTGCGTGAGCCGGTGTCGGTGACCTCGTCGACGAGCTTTGCCGTCATCAGGGACTCGAGGAGCCCGACGAGGGCCATGGCGAGGGCGTAGGGGGCGATGATCGTGAGCGTCTCGAGGTTCAGCGGGACGTTCGGGATGAACAGCGTCGGCAGGCTGTCGGGGAGCTTGCCCTCGTCGCCGACGGTCGGGATCGCGATGGACGCGAGCACGGTGACGAGGGTCAGGACGACGATCGCGACCAGCGGCGCCGGGATCGCCTTGGTGAGCCGGGGCAGGAGCACGATGATCGCGATGCCGACGATGGTGATTGGCCAGACGAGCCAGTCGACGCCGATGATGTTGGGCAACTGAGCGGTGAAGATCAGGATCGCGAGCGCGTTGACGAACCCGACCATCACCGACCGGGGCACGAACCGCATCAGCTTCGCAGCTCCCAGCCCGCCGAGGATGAGCTGGAACACGCCGCCGAGCAGGACGGTGGCGATCAGGTAGTCGATGCCGTGCTCCTTCATCACCGGGGCGACGACGAGGGCGATGGCGCCGGTCGCACCGGAGATCATCGCGGCACGGCCTCCGACGATCGAGATGACGACGGCCATCACGAACGCCGAGAACAGCCCGACGCGGGGATCGACGCCGGCGATGATCGAGAACGAGATCGCTTCCGGGATCAGCGCGAGGGCGACCACCAGGCCGGCGAGGGCCTCACGGGTCAGCAGGCGCGGGCTCTTCAGTGCGGACAGGACGGTGGGGCTGGTGTGCACCTGAGCTGGTGCGGGCGTGACCGTTGTCACGGTTCTCCTTCGATGAGGGGGCGGACGCTCCGCGCCCGCAGGGGAATGTCGTGGGGCGCTGCGTCGCGCACGCCGGCCGCGGGGGAACGAACCGGGAACCCGAATCTTCCGTTGCGGAAGAGTTGGTCCTGTCCGACTCTAACGCAACGGAAGGGTTGCTGCGCAAGGGTCGGTACGATCGGTCAGGACCGGGCAGCCGGGCGGAAGGTGGCAGCAGTGACGGACGCGGCAGGTGCATCGACGATGCGCATCGGTGAACTCGCCGAGCGGACCGGTCTGTCGATCCGGACCGTGCGCCACTACGACGACGTCGGCCTCCTCCATCCCACCGGCCGGACCGAGGGCGGCTTCCGGCTCTACTCCGACGACGACCTGCAGCGTCTCCTCGTGATCCGCCGGATGAAGCCCCTCGGCTACTCCCTCGAGCAGATGGCCGAACTCCTCAGCATCGTCGACGGGCTCCAGACGGCGGACGGCACTGCGCGCGACCGGCTTCAGGCGCAGCTCGACGCGTACATCGTGAACACCGAGGATCGCCGAGCAAAGCTCGCCCGCAACCTCGACTGGGCGGACGAGTTCCTCGGCATCCTGCGACGACACTGATCGATCAGCAGCAGACACCAAGCGCGGAGCGGAATCTGCGAGCAGAGCCGCGGAGATGCGCAGCAGGCTGTTCAGACCGTGGTTGTTCGTTGAACGACCGGCTGGTGAGACCCGGGCGGTCAGACGGCGTGAGTCCGTGGCGTCGGTACTGTCCCCGTGTGAGCCCTAGGCGACTGGCCCGATTCCGCCCTCAGCGGTCATGGTGCGCTCGAGCAACGTGCGACGCAGGGTCGCCACCCTGGACCTGGCCCGATCTGGAGCGACCACGGCCATGACGTTGATCCCGTCCGCTGCCATCTGCACGGCCGTGATCGTTGCAGCGTCCAGGCCATCGAGCGCCAGCTCCCGATCCCAGTAGTCGATGTCATCGGTGAGCAGTGCGGCAATGCTCGGCTCGGTCGAGAGCGCAAGCCACAGCGACAGAGAGGTCCCCGGATCCCGGTCATCGGCGACGAGGTCGCAGACAGCGCGGACGTAGGCGCGGAGGAGCTTTCCCGGAGCGTTCTCAGAGAGGTCCACCCGCTCAGCGACCGCCTCACGGAACCAGGCGAACGAAGCGATCCCGAGCTCACGGATGAGGGCCTCTCTGGACGGAAAGTGGTGCAACCATGTACAACTGCACGCTCACCGACGACACGGTGGGCTCCTCCTACGTCAGCAGCGGGATGACCGACAGTCACTGAGCACGGTTGGTGCCGGTTCCGAGCGGCGTTCCATGAGCCGCCACGATCCGCCGAGCAGCGGCGTGAGCGTCACGACCGTGTACACGACCGCGACGACGGCGAAGGTGGCCTCGACCCCCACGCCGTCGGCAGCGAGCCCGGCGACCAGGCCGCCGACGGGGATGCCCGCCCACGCGCCGGCACCGAGCAGGCCGAACACCCGCGCGCGCATGTGCTCCGGGATCCGCTCGAGCTCGACGGCTCCGAGGATCGGGTTGATCGAACCGGCCGCGAGCCCGGAGAGCGCGGCGGACGCGAGCATCCACGGCAGGCCGAGCCCGAGCGCCGGGACGACCAGTGACGGCCCACCGGCGAGGACGAAGCACAGGGTGAAGACCAACCGTCGTGGCACGCGGTGCGCCACGTACCCGAAGGCGACGGAGCCGAGGAACGCCGCACCCCCGAAGACGCCGGTGACGAGCCCGAGTGCCTGCGCGCCGCCGAGCTGCTGGTCGGCGTAGAGCGGGAGGAGCGTGGTCGAGCGTGCGGCGTCGAGCAGGTTCGTCACGAGCACCAGCGCGACCACGAGCCGGAACAGGGGATCGCGGACGCAGAACCGGAACCCGTCGGCGATGTCGCGCCAGTACCCCTGCGACTCCACGGGCTCGCCTGACTCGACCGGCGCCACCGCGCCGCGGACCGTGAGCGCCGTGAGCAGCGCGGCTGCCCCGAAGGTGATCGCCACGCAGGCCAGGCCCGGCATCGGACCGAGGACGGCGACCAGGGTCCCACCGAGGGGCGCACCGATCAGCACCGACAACCGTGACGACGCCTCGAAGTGGCCGACGGCGCGTTCGAGCGGCACGCCTGCCGCGGTCGCGAGCCCCGGCAGGAGCACCCGTCGGGCGGACTCACCCGGGGTGTCGAACAGCCCGCTGACGAACACGAGCGCGAGGAGCGCCCAGAACGGCAGACCGACGGTCCAGGCGAGCACCGGCATCGCGAGCAGGGTGAGCCCGCTGATGACGTCGGACGCGACACTCGAGCGGACGAACCCGACCCGCTCCACGAGGGCGCCGCCGAACGGACCGCCGAGCACGATCGGCACCGTCGCCATGAACGCGGCGATGCCCACGTCGGTGGCGGAGCCGCCACGCGCGAGGACGGCGAACGGCACGGTGATGGTGGTGACGACGTTCCCGATGCGCGACACCACCTGCACCGCGAGCAGTGCGCGCAGTTGCGCGCGGGGGCTCAGGCGCGCGGCCATCGGTACGCCTGGTTCAGCACGAAGACCTGCTCAGAGCCGTCCCCGGCGTGGTGCTCGGCAGCGACACCGGCCCAGCGGTCCACGACGCCGCGGAGTTCCTCGCCCATGTCCTGGAGCTCGGCTGCCGTCAGGCGGAGCACGCGGTCCGAGCTCGAGGACGCCGACACCCACTCGCGTCCGAGCGTCGGCGCGAGGTCGACGAAGGCCTCGTAGTTCGCGGCGTACACGCGGGCGACCGCGTGGTCGAGGGCGTTCGTCGCGAGCAACCGCTCCGGGTCGTCGAGCGCTTCGGCAAGCTCCCACACGGAGGCGTCGTGTGCGGCTCGCCACCAGCGCTCACGGCGGTCCGTGCCCGCGTCGGGAGTGGGTTCGATGAAGCCCGCGGCGGCGAGTCGGGTGCAGTGGTAGCTGATCGTGCCCGGCGCCTCGTCGATCACCTCACCGATCGTCGCAGCGGTCTGCGGGCCGCTCGCACGCAATAGGCCGAGGATGCGCAGGCGCGTCGGGTGAGCGAGGGCGCGCATCTGGGCGGGGTCGTCGATCCGTCCTTGGGTCATGGTGCAACCCTACATGCACAAGAAGTCTTGTGGAGTTCGCCCAGTGTTCGGCGTCGTCGTGCGACCTCCGCACCTTGTGGCCCTCTCATGGCGCGGGGCGTCCCGCCGACCTACCGTCTACTTGTCAGACGATCGTCTGTCGAATGGACCTCTGGAAGGAACCTGCTCCATGCGTCACGCTCCTCGCCTCCGCCGGACCAACGCGCTGCTGATCACCAGTGGCGTCCTGACGGCGGCAGCGCTCGCTGTCGGGGCAGCCGGGCCCGTCTCCGCGGCCAACGCCGACGGCGCGGCGCCCGCCCAGTCCGTGGCCGCCGTGTCCTCGCCGTCCCGCGGTGACAGCTATGTGGCCCTCGGTGACTCGTACGCGGGCGGCTTCGGCGTCGCCCCCTACGGCTCGGGTCCGGCGGCCGGCTGCTTCCAGTCCACCACCGACTACCCGCACCAGGTCGCGGCATCCCTGGGTCTCCGGCTCGATGACCGCGCCTGCTCCGGTGCCACCACCGGCAACATCACCCGGGTCCCGCAGGCGACCGGTGTCGGCAGTGCCACCGCGCCCGTCCAGGCCGACGCGCTGTCCAAGGACACGGACGTCGTCACGGTGTCGATCGGCGGGAACGACCTGGGCTTCACCGACGTCATCTCGAACTGCGTCGCGCTGGACAAGGACGGCCCGGTGTTCTCGGAGATCCACGGCAAGACCTACGACCACTGCAAGGACTACTACGCACCAGTCGTGCACGGCGTCGAGCGGGACCGTCTCGCAGCGCGCATCCACAACACGGTCGCGCCACGGCTCGCGCAGACGTTCCGTGTGATCGCGCAGCGTGCGCCGCGGGCGAAGGTGTTCGTCGTCGGCTACCCGATGATCGCGCCGGGCTCGGCGCAGTCCCCGAAGGGGTGCTTCTCGAGCCTCCTCGGCGACTCCGGACTCGAGCCGCCGTTCCCGCAGAACGCGTTCCCCTTCACCGCGACCGACACCGCCTACTTCCACCGCACCCAGAACGCGCTCGACGCAGCGGTGAAGGCTGCGGCGCAGGCTCGTGGCTTCACCTACGTCTCGACGCTCCAGGGCTCTGCCGCGCACACGCCCTGTGCTGCGTCGGGTTCCGCCTGGATGGCAGGACTCACCCTGACCGATCGCGGTACCGCCGCGAACAGCACGCCGCTGGCCGGTACGAAGTACAGCATCCTGTTCGGCGCACTCCACCCGAACGCCGCCGGCGTCGCGTACCTGCGTGACCAGACCAAGGCCGCGATCGTCCGATCGCGCTGACGCACCAGCGCCTGTTCGTCGCGTCGTCGACGCGACCAGCAGGCGGACGGGAGGCCCGGTGCCAGCTGGCACCGTCCCTCCAGGCTCGGCCGTCACTCCGCTGGCGCGGTGCGCCGGTACCGGCTGGTGGGGCCCACCTCCCGTCCGTCTCGTGTGGACCACCGGGCGTCAGGTCGCCAGCGCTCGACATGTCGTCGGACCGTGACCCGGCAGGGCGTCGCGTTGAGCCATGCTCGTCCTGTGCAGAAGCCACTCGTCCTCGCCGCCGCCGGACTCGCGCTGGTCGCGCTGCCGCTCCTGTCGGCGTGCAGCGAGCAGCCAGCTGACCCCATCGCATCCGCCCGCACACTCGCCGATGCGCCCGAGTGGGTCAGCAACCCGAGCGGTACCGACTGCGGTGACGTGGAGCTCGAAGCCGACGGTGCGCTCCCCGCTGAGAGCCTGAGGTGCCTGCAGGACGCGAGCGAAGCGGGCGAGGTGGCCTCGCTCCAGTGGGTCCGGTGGACGACCGAGGGTGATCCGACCCCGTCCTTCGTCCGGACGGCTGGTGCAGGGGCCACGGTGGCGTCGACTGCGGCGTACGACACCTACGGCCAGGGTGGGTGGAGCGAGTACGGGTGCACGGACATCGCGGCGTTGCCGAGATGCTCGGACGTGGGGGAGTAGCGGCGGTTCCGGTTGCGGATGGTCTTCGGAGACTGCTTCTCGTGAGTGAAGGCGTTCACCGTGGGATGCTGATGCATGTGCTCCTGCTGACCGAAGCCCTGCGAGGTGACTGGCTCGTGAAGCGAGCCGGTCGATGGGCGACCGTCGGCGGTGTCGCTGGCACGGGCTTCGAGGCGTACGCGCGGCTGCTGCACCCGGTGGATGCGCACCGTACTGACCCGAACACGGTCGACGAGTGGGGCAATCCCGTCGATGTTGAGCACACGCGTTGGCGGTGGGCTGAGGTTGCGCGTCGTAACGGCCGGGTGATGCATCCCCTGGTGCAGTGGTTCCGCATCAGCGATGACGAGCAGACGAGGGACTGGTCCGATGGGTGGAGTGTCGGTCAGTCGGACGATGGGTGGTTCGACCCGGAGGACCTCGCGGTCCTGACCACGCACCTGCGGGCCGCGACACGGACCCCGGACAATCTGGTCATCGGAGCTTGGGAAGGCACCGGCAACCCGCCATGGGCCGAGGGAGGCCGGAACACACGCGCGCGGGCTCGCATGCAGATGCCGTGGCCCGGTCGGGACATGTGGTTGTTCAGCTCGAGCCTGCGCGAGCTTGCTGACCCATCGTGGGCGCAGCGCTCCGTCCCCGGATGGGGATGCAGTCGCCCCCAGCAGGAAGGGCCCTACACGTCGCTGATCTGGCCCGGGGATCACACCTGGGTCGTCGCTTCCGAGGAAGACTGGGACTCGACGATCGTCGCCGGCTCACGCGCACTCGTCGACAGCATCCTCGCGGACGATCACTTCGAGGCCTTCGAGGTGCACGAAGACGACGACCTGAGCTGGGACGGCGATCTCCTCAACCCCCGCCGACAGCCGACGTCAGAGCTCTGAGGCGACCAGACCCCGGTGAGGAATCGGCTACGGGACGGTCACGGGCTCGCTCGCTCGCTCGCTCGCTCTTTACTTTCGCGCGCTTGTGACTGTTCAGCGGTTAGATGAGCAGCCCGATGGTGAGCACGACGATCCCGCCCGCCGTGAGCAGGGCCGGCCCCGCGACCCGGCCGGGCGCGGGCCGTTCCGTCGTACGTGCGAAGAAGGCGGCGACGAGCATCGACGTCGCGCCTCCGTAGATGAGCACGAAGGCTTCGGGAAAGAAGCCGATGATGTGGACCACGAGCCCGGCGAAGACCGTCAATGCCGACGTGAACAGGTGGGCTCTGGAAGCTGCTGGGAGCACAGGCATTGCTCGTGTTCTGAGGAAAAGGCCGATCAGGCACCAGATCGAAGCTGTCGCGAAGAGCGCGCCGCTGATCGAGACGATCGCGGCTCCGATCACGTCGAGGTTCACGCGTTACACCGTTCCGGTAGAGCCGTGTTCGGGTGTTCCGAACCAGGCGGCGAGTGCCTCTGTGAGGGAGGCGGGGTCGCTGTGGGACCAGGCGACGAATCCGTCGGGCCGAATCAGCATCGAGGTCTGTTCGTGCGTTGCGGCAAGCGGCACGTAGTCGACGCGGTCGTTCCATGGAGCGATGGTGTCGCGGTACGTGCCGGTCGCGTCGACCAAGATGGGGTGGGCGGTGCGGAGCAGTTCCGGGATTCTGCTGATGGTCCCGTCGGCGAGTTCGACCCGTTGTGACGGTGCAAACCATCCGGTGGGGCCGTCTGGGTTCGCGGGACTCGTGTCGTAGCGGACGTCCGAGCCGGCGAGGAGATCTGCGATGCGCTGCACGGTGGTCGTGTCTGCGAGCATCTCGGCGAAGAGGTTCCGGAGGGCGGTGACATCCGAGCCGGGCGCCATGAGCGCGGTCTGCGCTTGGGTCTGCATGAAGACGCGTTGTCCGAGCGGGCGCCGCTCTGTCTCGTAGGTGTCGAGCAAGCTCGCGGGGGCCCAGCCGTGGAGGCTGGCGGCGAGTTTCCAGGCGAGGTTCGCCGCGTCCTGGAGCGCGAGGTTCAGGCCGGGTCCGCCTGCGGCAGAGTGCACGTGTGCGGCATCGCCGAGGAGGAAGATCCGCCGGTCGCGATAGCGGTCAGCGACGCGTGTGTTCCGACCGGTCAGACGGCGCAGCAACGTCGGCTCACCGTCGGCCGGCGCGTTGAGGTCGAGACGGACGCCGAGGACGCGCTCGAGGCTGTCCTCCATCTCGTGCAATGTCATGGCTGCTCCCTCACCGGGGAAGCTGCGGTCAGGCTGGTCCTCCCATTCCGCGGTGTAGACCAGCGGGTGCTCCGGGTCACGGAGGGCGATGGTGACGACGCCGGTTTCAGTGCGGTGGAAGCTCTCCGCGATCTCTCCCAGACCCGCGACGTGCACTTTCCCGGGGCCGGCGGGCGTCAGCTGCTCAGTTGGCGAGATCAGGGCTGTGCGGTCCACGATGTGGTGGTCGGTGTTGCCAGGGAAGCCGATACCGGAGAGCTTCCGAACAGTGCTTCGCGCCCCGTCACTACCCACGAGGTACTGCGCCGACACGGTGCTCTCTGCTCCGCTCGCGACGTCGACAACGTCGACGGTGACGGAGTCGCCCTGTTGGGTGAAGGAGCGCATCTCGACGCCGCGACGGATCTCAACACCGAGTTCTGCTGCGCGGTCGTTGAGCACGCGCTCGAGGTCGCGCTGGTTGATGTGGAGCAGGTACATCGGGTTGCGGTCGCCGAGCGTGTGGAGCGGCAATGGCAGCGCTCCGAAGAAGAAGCCCGGAGCCGGCTCCGGGACGGCCCTCCCAGCACACCGCTCGAACAAGCCGCGGTGGTCCAGTAGTCGGACGACCTGCCCGGTCAAGCCGTGCGCCTTGTCCCATTGGTTGATCTCGGGGAGGCGTTCGAGGACGAGGGGGTTCACACCCGCGAGCTTCAGCTCGCAGGCGACGAAGATGCCCACGGGGCCGCCTCCGACGATGACGACGTCGTACATGATGGTCTTCCTTCTGACGAAGAGTGTGGGATCAGTGGTCAGCGGAGGTGATCGAAACCGTCGCCGAGGACTTGGAACGCAGCTCGGAGGAACGGCTGGAGGGGTTGTGGCTCCGCGCGCGCCGCCCAGGACTCCAGCGTTGTCAACAAGGTCGAAAGCGCAGCGGCGGACACCAGGCCAGGAATGGGATCCTCCGGTGCTGCGTCTGAGCGCGCCGCGACGGCGGCCGCGAACACTGCGTTCGCTGCGCGAGCACCTCGATCGACGGCTGACTGCATGCCCGGCGTCGACAGCACTGCAAGCAGCCCGCTCTGCTCCTCCCGGGACGGGGTCGTCGTCTCTTCTGCCTCGTACGGCGCGAGCAGCGCCTCCGTGATGGCAGCCCACAACGGCTCCTCGAGTGGCCGCTGGAGCAGATCGTCGGCTGCCCTGCGCACGCGTTGCACGTGGCGGTCCGCGATCGCGTCTTCCTTGCTCGAGAAGTAGTTCCCGAACGTCCGCCTCGACACTCCGACCCGACCGACGATGTCCTCGACACGGATGTTGTCGAGCCCCCGCTCCCGAGCGAGCAGCACAGTCGTCACGCTCAACGCGTCACGGATCGCTGCCTTCTTCTGGTCACGGAACGAGACCTCGTCTGTCATGACACCAAACTAGAACATATTTGCCCATTGGGCAAATTTACTCAATGGGCAACCTGGACCTCGGGGCATCGCTTCACAGACGGTCGATCACGAGACACTCATCGACCCGGGCGAGAGCGGCGTGCCCGAGTGGAACGACCGTTGCGCTCGCCCGGTAGCCTCCTGCGCTTGGGCATCTCCGACTTCGACGTTGCACCCAGCGCCGGTTCGCGGTTCGGGGTGGTCGTGCTCGGAGTCGCGAGCGCGGTCGCCGGAGTTCTCGCCGTCATCGGATGGCCACTGCCCGTCATCTCGTCGACGCACGGCCGAGGTCAGCACGCGTGGGCGCGCACCGTCCGTGAAGTCCAAGACTGGTTCGCGCACGACGGCTGGCGGATGTCCGGCGCATCGTGGATCTACGGTGCTCTGGCGGTCGTCGCCGTGGCCGCCGCTGTCATCCTGCTGCATCCCGCCTGGAGCGGCCGCCGCGCGTTGCTGATCATCGTCGTTCCGGCCGGGGTGCTCCTCGTGTTGGGCCCCGCGCTCCAGCGGGGTCTCGGGCTGCCATGGTCGAACTACGGAAGCGGATCGGCCGGCGGGACGGCCATCGGCATCGTCGTCACGGTCGTGTGCGGCGCCGTGCTCACGGGGGTCCGTCAGGTCCTGCGGCGAAGAGCCCGCCGCGACGAAGAGGCGCCCGCCCGCTGAGGAGGCCGAGGTCGGAGCCAACGGCTACTGCGCCGGCGCGAACTCCGAATCGGCCTTGCTGGTTACCGCAAGATCGGTGAGGAACCGTCGTGTGGGCCGACGGTCCGGCAGTACGGTCCGGGAACAGCCTGACTCGAGGCTGCGAGAAGCCGACCCGAAGGCGACCCGATGGACAACTGCGACGAGCGACGGCCTGGCGCCCTTGCGTTCAAGAAGCATCTCGGCGAGCAGTTCGGCGGTGATCTCCGGTGGACACGAGCAGCTCCGGTCACGCCACGACTCCACGGCGCGGTGAAGGCGACTGCCGTGCGAGCGCACACCGCCGGCGGCTCGAACGGCGGATTCCGTCAGGTCGTTGCTGAGCCAGTCCCGTTGCGGTTCGAGATGGCGGGCATGGGGCTGTCCCTCGCCGGCCTGGGTGTCGCGATCGGATGCGGAGTCGCGCGCACGATCGGCCAGCAGATCCTGCCAGTCGCGAGGATCATGGATCCCGAGGCGGGCGACGCGGAGCTCGACGAACGCGGCGTGTTCGAGGCACAGCTCGCCGAGGTGCTCACGGAGTCTTGGCCTCTCACCGTGGAACTCGCTGCAGAGGAGCTGGCGGCGGACACCATCATCATGCCCGTCGTCGGTGATCGCGTGCACTACAGCCGGGGTTCCGGGCACCTCATCGGGCTGCAGGGAGTCGTCGTCGAGTCCGAAGACGGACAAGCCCTGCCGCGCGGGCTGCGGTACGTGCAGCTCGACGGTGAGGCGTGGCCGATCGTCGTCACGGTGGTGTCCCTGGACCGGATCTAGCTGTTGCTGCGAACAGGAGCCGGTCCCGGCACGAGCGCCGCGATGTGCTCGTGCCGGGGCCGCCGTCAAGCGGCCGGGCTGAGGAGGCGACCGGTGAACTCGCGCAGGGCCCGCACGGCCCGCTGCGACAGCGTCGCGTCGGGCATCATGCTCGTCGATCCGTGGAACGCTCCCGGCCACACGTGCAGTTCCGCCTGGACTCCTGCCGCCCACAGCGAGCTGGCCCAGGCGACGGTCTCGTCGCGGAACACCTCGGTGCTGCCGCAGTCGATGTACGCGGGCGGGAGCCCGGTGAGGTCGGTCGCGCGGCCCGGTGCAGCGTAGACGGAGACGTCTTCGCCACCCCGCCGGTCACCGAGGTAGGCGTCCCAGCCGAACCGTGTCATCTCCCGGTCGGCGACCCCGACACCGTCGAACTGCCGAGCCGACAGTGTCGCGTCGCGGTCGTCGAGCATGGGACTCACGAGCACCTGGCCGAGGACGGAGGGCCCCTGTCGGTCGCGGGCCAGGAGGGCCGTGCCGGCGGCGAGACCGGCACCGGCGCTCTGCCCGACGAGGACGATGCGCTCCGGGTCGATGCCGAGTTCGTCGGCGTGCTCGGCTGCCCAGACGAGACCGGCGTAGCAGTCCTCGACCGGGTACGGGTCCGGGTGTTCCGGCGCCAGGCGGTAGTCGGGGCTGACCAGGACGACGTCGTGCACCAGCAGCCACTCGTCGTAGGAGTCGAGGTTGCCGAGGTGGTGGCCGAACATCATGCCGCCGCCGTGGATCGCGTAGGCCAGGGCAGCCGTGCCGGTTCGGCCGGCGCGTTGGATCACGGCGAGGTCGATCGGGTCGCCGCGGTGCCCCGGGATCGTGACGCTGCTCCGCTCGAGGCCGCGAGCACGCAGTCCTTCGTCGAGCTGCGCCTCCGTCATGTCCAGTTGTCGCATCTGCGGCAGCATCTGGGTCGTGAGGTGGAAGCGGCCTCGCGCGTCCATAGCCGTGAGGAAGGGCACGAACTCGGGATCGAACGGCGGGCGGGGGAGGGCGATGGTGTCAGGCACGGGAGGTCTCCTCGGTGATGGTGATCGGGTCGGTGTGTGCAGGGGTGGTGTCGGCAGGTTGGGACGGGGCCTCGTCCTCTGGTTCGACGGTGGGCCGGGCTCGGAGCATGCCGACCACGACGAGCAGCGCTGCGACCGCGGCGAGGCCGAGGCCGGCGACGGTGAGGGCGTCCTGGAAGCCCTCGAGCCGGGCGGCGGTCCAGGTGGTCGTGGTGATGCTCCCGGCGACGAAGGCGGCGACGATGGTCCCCGCCGCGGCGACGGCGGCACCGCCCGCGAGCTCGCTCGAGGTGTCGACGAGCGCAGCTCCGACGGAGGTGCGGTCCGCGGGCAGTCCCGTGAGGACCGACGCGCCGGCGACGACGCCGACGACCCGCATGCCGGCTGCGACGAGCACGAGCGCGACGAGCACCCACGGGTACCCGTGCCGGCTCAGGGCGCCGAAGACCGCGAGACCGGAGACGACCGAGACGGCGCTCATCCAGGCGGCGCGGCCCAGGCCGACCCGCTGCACGAACGGCCCGACGAAGCGGCCGCCGACGAGCAGCACGACCACCTGCGGCAACGTCCCGACGGCGGCCAGCGCCGGCGGCCAGCCCCAGGCCAACTGCAGCTGCAGGGTCACGAGGTACGACAGTCCGGCGACGGCCAGACCCGACGCGGCCTTGAACGCGAGGCCGCTCGAGACGAGTGGTCGGGCGAGCAGGTGCAGGTCGATCAGCGGGTGCTGCGCGGTCCGCTCACGGGCGACGAACCCCACCGCGCAGGTGGCGGCGAGGGCGAGGACTGCCCAGCCCCACCAGCCAGCGGCTCCGGACTCGACCAGGATCGTCGGCGCCACGAGCGCTCCGGCCGTGGTCACGGTGCCGAGCAGCGCTCCGACCACGTCGACCGGATCGCGACGGAGCTCCGCCGCCTCGTCGCGGGCGACACCCAACCGGACGCCGACGAGTGCAAGGACCGCGATGGGCACGTCGGCCAGCAGCAGCACCTGCCACGGCGCGACGGCGAGCACGAACCCGCCGACGGTCGGACCGATGGCCAGCCCCACGAGCCCGGCCGTCGAGATGACGGTGAGCGCCCGCACCCGGAGGCCTTCGTCGTCGAAGAGGCGGAACGCCAGCGCCATCGACCCGGGCGTCGTCATCGCCGCGGCGACGCCCATCGCGACGCGCACGGCGATCAGTTGCTCGGTCGACGTGACCACCGCCGTGGCGAGGCTCGCCACGGCCAACAGCACGAGCCCGGCGAGCATGACCCGACGGCGTCCGATGCGGTCGGCGACGGCGCCGAAGAGCAGCATCAGCCCTCCGAAGGCGACCGAGTAGGCACCCGAGACCCACTGCAGGCCCGTCGTCGACGAGCCCAGGTCGCGGCCGATCGTCGGCAGGGCGACGTTGAGCACGGAGTTGTCGAGCATCTCGAACAGGAACACCGCGGACAGCCCGGCGAGGGCGATCCAGGCGTCGCGCAGACGAGGCGACGAGTCACCGGCGCGTACGTGCCCGGTGGTGAGAGCGGGACTGGGGGACACGATGGCGCACTCCTTCGAGGGAAGAAGTGGCGACTCGTTCGATGCCGCGTGCTGGTGCGTCGCAGATCGCGGCGCCTTTTACCTCAGTGATCGAGACCATACACGGACTGCCCACTCGAGGAAAGTCCGCGGTGGACGTCCCGGTTGCTGCCGTCGCAGTTCGAGGTGGGAAGTGGCAGGACCTACCCTGGACGGATGCTCTCCCGCCGCGAAGCCGCCGTCCGGCTCGACATCCCCCTCGAGATGGCGACCCGCCACGGCATCCCGTCGCGCCTGAGCGAAGCGGAGCTCGACGCGATCGAGCAGGACCCGCCCGCCTGGCTCGTCCAGTCCCGCGCCAACCGCACCGGCACCAAGAAGGTCTGGACGCGCCTGGAGTGCGTGGTCTGCGGCTTCGACGAAGAGGCGCGCCCGAAGAAGTGGTGGCCCGAGTGGGACTACCTGATGTGCGACTACCACGCCCCGTACCAGGCGCCCGAGCCCACCACCGGCCTGACGCGGCGCGAGGTCGAGGGCATCGGCAGCCGCTTCATCGCGCTCGTCGACGAGAAGCTCTGAGCAGCAGCACGATGCACCTGCTGAGCAGGTCTCCTCTCCCCGAGGGCTGAGCGGCCCCACCGCGTCGTCCGGAACCCGCCAGCTCGTCCGCGCTCGGACCGCTGGGATCGAGGGGTGAACACGACTTCGACCAGAGCCGCGACCTTCCACGGACTCCACGACCACCCATCCCGGCCACTCGTCCTCGTCAACGTCTGGGACGCCGCGAGCGCCCGAGTCGTCGAGGATGCCGGCGCGACCGCGATCGCCACGACCAGTGCGGGCGTCGCCTGGTCCCTCGGGCGACCGGACGGCAACACCCTGACCCGGGCGGAAGCGATGGACGCGGTCGCGCGGATCGCGGCTTCGGTGTCGGTGCCGGTCACCGTCGACCTCGAGTCCGGGTACGCCGACGACGCGGACGGCGTGGCGCGCACGGTGGACGCGGTCCTCGAAGCGGGCGCCGTCGGGATCAACATCGAGGACGGCAGGTTGCATCCGGATGCGCTCGCCGACCGCATCGGGGCGGCCCGGCGCGCGGCGGAACGAGCCGGGGTGCCCCTGTTCGTCAACGCACGGACCGACGTCCACCTCGCCGGTCTCGTCGATCCCGAACGACGCCTGGCCGAGACGCTCGAGCGTGCTCGTCGCTACCGCGGAGCCGGCGCGGACGGCGTGTTCGTCCCCGGAGTCCGAGACGTCGAGACCATCCGTGCGCTGGTGGAGTCGATCGATGGCCCGGTGAACGTGATGGCCGGTCCGGGGTCGCCGACCGTGTCGGAACTCGCCGGGATCGGTGTGGCCCGCATCAGTCTCGGTTCCGCCGTCGCGCAGGCCGCGTACGCCGTCGTTCGGCAGGCCACGGCCGAACTCCTGACCACCGGCACCTACGACTCGCTGGCGGCCGGGGTGGACTACGCGGACCTGAACGCGCTCTTCTGAGCGGCGCGCGTGACGCCCGGAACATGACCACGCAGACGGACGGGAGGCCCGGTGCCAGCTGGCACCGGGCCTCCCGTCGGCCGTGTCGTGGACCTGCGGACGCTACTCGGTCGTCGAGACCCAGTCGATGAGCAGGTTGCCCTTCTCGCCCCAGTTGCCGACCTGGAACATGAAGCGGTGCGGGGTCGTCGGCACGTCGTGCGTGATCGTGCCGAGGACCTTGCCGTCGACGCTGTAGGTGACGGACTGACCGGGGACCCAGTCGACCTTGTAGGTGTGCCAGTCGCGCCACGAGACGCCGGTGCCGAGCTGGACGCGCTCGGCTTCCTTGCCCGGGGTCATCGAGTGGTGGAACACCGAGGGGCTGTCCTCGAAGTTGCCCTCGGGGAAGTCGATCTCGCCGTCGGCCCACACGTTCGACGTCGGCCACAGCATGAAGGCCGCGCCGTTGCCGTCGCCGCCGGTCGCCTTCGCGCGGACCGAGAACGACCCGCCGACGTGGTCCCAGGCGCCGTCGGAGGAGCCGAAGGTGCCGGCCGCTCCGGCACCGGTGCCGAGGGCGACGTCCATCACGCCGTCGTGCACCGACACGGTCTTGCTCGGCGCGTAGATGCCCGAGGTGCCGTCGGGGTAGGCCTGCCACGACTGCGGGTACAGCGACGAGACCAGGCCCGTGACGGCGTCCTTGCTGAAGTCCTCGACGAACGAGGCGTCCGGTGCGATCGCGGACAGGTCCGCGAGGGATCCCTCCGCTTCGGGCGCCGCTTCCGGCGCGGCCTCGGGAGCGGGCTCGGCGACGGGGGCGGAGTCCTCGATCGGCGCGGAGTCCTGCTCGGGCTCCGCATCCGGGGTCCACTCGTCGGTGGGGGCCGGGGTCTCCGTCACGTCCGGGGCCGGCGTCGGGGTGGGGTTCACCGGGGCGTTGTGCCAGCGGCGTTCGCCGTCCCAGCCCCACCAGGTGCGGGCGGAGGCGGCGGTGGGGACGCCGAGGACCAGGGCGCCGGCGGTCGCGACCGCCAGGATCGCGCGGTGGCGGATCATCGGGTGCCCCCTCGGGTGGTCGGGGGTGTCGGGGTGGTCCGTGGGGTCGTGCCGCGCGAGGGCGTGCACGTGCTTCGGGTCGAGATGTCGGGCTCCTCGTGGATGCTCGGGCGCAGGATGCGGGGAGGGACGGACGCATCAGCCGGCCGGATGCCGAGGGTTTCGTTGACACGTCCACGGACATCTTGCATCATTTGTGACCCGTTCGGGGGGCGTCACGGAAATCGACCGACGAACGCCCGGTGTCCGACGGCCGAACGTGCACGGTGCAACGCGCGACGAGCCGACGGGTCAGACCCGGGGGATCGGCTGCAACCGCTGCAGCTGCGTCACGTGCCCCGGCTCGAGCTCGTCGAGCGAGGCGACCCCGAGCAGCCGCATGGTCCGCTCGATCTGCTCGGACAGGATCTGGATCATCCGGTCCACCCCGGCCTCGCCGCCGGCCATCAGCCCGTACAGGTAGGCGCGGCCGACCATCGTGAACTTCGCGCCGAGGGCCACGGCAGCCACGATGTCGGCGCCGGACATGATGCCCGTGTCGAGGTGCACCTCGGTGTCCTTCCCGACCTCCTTGACCACGGCGGGCAGCAGGTGGAAGGGCACCGGGGCGCGGTCCAGCTGCCGGCCGCCGTGGTTCGACAGCGTGATGCCGTCGACCCCCAGGTCGGCCAGCCGCTTGGCGTCGGCCAGCGACTGCACGCCCTTCACGACGACCTTGCCCTGCCACTGGTCGCGGATCCAGGCGAGGTCCTCGTAGGTGACGGTCGGGTCGAACATGTGGTCGAGCAGCTCGCCGACGGTGCCGGACCAGCGGTCGAGCGACGCGAACGCCAGCGGCTCGGTGGTCAGGAAGTCGAACCACCACCACGGCCGGGGGATCGCGTTGACGATCGTCTTCGCGCCGAGCTGCGGCGGGATCGAGAACCCGTTCCGCTTGTCCCGCAGCCGCGCACCCGCAACGGGGACGTCCACGGTGACGAGGAGGGTGTCGAAGCCGGCCTGCTGGGCGCGGGAGACCAGCGCCATCGACTTCTCGCGGTCCTTCCACATGTACAGCTGGAACCAGTTGCGCCCGTGCGGGTTGGCGTCGCGGACGTCCTCGATCGCGGTGGTGCCCATCGTGGAGAGCGAGAACGGGATGCCGGCACGTCCGGCGGCCCGGGCACCGGCCCGCTCGCCCTCGGTCTGCATCATCCGCGTGAAGCCCGTCGGCGCGATGCCGAACGGGTACGACACCGGCGCCCCGAGCACCTGGCGCGAGGTGTCCACCCTCGACACGTCCCGCAGGATCGCCGGGGTGAACTCGATGTCCTCGAACGCCTGCCGCGCGCGGGCCAGTGAGATCTCCGCCTCGGCCGCACCCTCGGTGTAGTCGAACGCGGCCTTCGGGGTGCGGCGGGCGGCGATGTCCCGCAGGTCCCAGATCGTCAAGGCCTGTTCGAGGCGCTGACGCCGACCCGGCAGCGAAGGCTTCTTGAACTGCATGAGCGGCGCGAGGTCCCGCACCGTCGGCAGCTGCCGCTTGACCCGGGTGCGAGCCGCGGACGTGGACCCGGTCGCGGGCGCCGGTGCGCCGGTTGCGGGGTCGATCCGGTGCTGGTCGTCGGTCGTGGTCATGCGTGGCTCCTGACGGGGGATCGATCGGGATCGGCACGCGACGACGCCGAGGGGGTGTACCGCACGGGCTCGACGCTCCGTGCGACGATGCTGCGGAGTGCCTCCAGTGAAGCCCCTCCGAGGCCCGCGAGGCCGACGGCGCGCGCCTGCACCAGCACGTTGCCGAGTGCGGTGGCCTCGACCGGGCCGGCCACGACCGGCAGGCCGGTGCGGTCCGCGGTCAGCTGGCAGAGCAGGCGGTTCTGCGAGCCGCCGCCGACGACGTGGACGACCCGGATGGTCTTGCCGGTCACGTCGGCGATGGTGCGCAGGGTCTCGGCGTACGCCGTCGCGAGCGACTCGAGGATGCTCCGGACGAACTCCGCGCGCGACGCGGGGGCGCTCAGCCCGTGCGCCGCGCACCACGCGGCGATCCGCGCCGGCACGTCGCCTGGTGCCGTGAACGACTCGTCCGCGGGGTCGAAGACGGGGACCGGGGCGGTGACGGCCGCGGCGGAGGCGAGCAGGGCCTCCAGGTCGACGTGGTCGCCACCGCGCTCCCAGGTGCGGACGCTCTCCGACAGCAGCCACAGTCCGGACACGTTCTTCAGGAACCGGACGCGGCCGTCGACACCGCCCTCGTTCGTGCAGTTCGCGCGTCGTGCCGCGTCCGACAGGACGGGCGCGTCGAGCTCGACGCCGACGAGCGACCACGTGCCCGACGAGATGTAGGCGAAGTCCGGCTCCGTCGCGGGGACCGCGACGACGGCGCTCGCCGTGTCGTGCGAACCGACCAGCGTCACGTCGGCCTGCCCGCCGACGAGCGCGGCGACGGACGGCAGCAGGGGGCCGAGTCGGTCGCCCGGGTCGCGCAGCGTGGGCAGCAGCCCGGCCGGGAGGCCCGCAGCAGCCCGCACCGCCGGGTCCCACCCACGGGTGGTCGCGTTCAGGGCCCCGGTCGTCGAGGCGTTCGTGCGCTCGGCCGCCTCGACCCCCGTCAGCCAGTACCCGAGCAGGTCGGGGACGAGCAGCGCACGCTGCGCGAGCTGCAGCGACGGGTCGGCAGCCCACTGGAACAGGGTGTTGAACGGCAGGTGCTGCAGACCGTTCCGGGCGTACAGCTCGGCGGCGGACATCCGGTCGTGCACGGGGACGACACCGCCCTGGTGCCGGTCGTCGCGGTAGTGCGACGGCAGCCCGAGCAGTCGGCCGTCGCGGAGCAGGCCGTAGTCGACCGCCCACGAGTCGATGCCGATGCCGGCGATCGCGGGGTGCTCGGCGAACGCACGCCGCAGCCCCTCGGTCACCTGTCGGTACAGCTCGACGACGTCCCAGTGCAGGGCGTCGCGGCCGGTGTCGGCGTCGCCCTCGTGCAGGGTGACGGGGCCGTTCGGGAACCGTGCGACGTGGTCCATCCGGACCCCGTCGGAGTCGACGTGGCCGACGATCACCCGGCCGCTGGTGGCCCCGAGGTCGACCGCGGCGACGCTGCCGCTGGTGTGCATGCTCTGCTCCTGCTCGGTGTTCGTCGGTCGTCGCTACCGCAGGAATGCCGCGGCGACACCGGCGTCGACGGGCACGTGCAGGCCGGTGGTGTGCGAGAAGTCGTCGGTGCAGATGGCGTAGACGGCGTTCGCGACGTTCTCGGGCACGACCTCGCGCTTCAGGATCGTGCGCTGCGCGTAGAACTTGCCGAGGTCCTGCTCCTCGATGCCGTACGTCTTGGCGCGGTTGGCGCCCCAGCCGCTCGCGAAGATGCCCGAGCCGCGCACGACCCCGTCGGGGTTGATGCCGTTGACGCGGACGCCGTGCTCACCGAGCTCGGCGGCGAGCAACCGCACCTGGTGGGCCTGGTCGGCCTTCGTGGCGGAGTAGGCGATGTTGTTCGGCCCGGCGAACACCGAGTTCTTCGACGAGATGTAGACGATGTCGCCGCCCAGGCCCTGCTCGATGAGCACCTTCGCGGCGGCCTTCGACACCAGGAACGACCCCTTCGCCATCACGTCGTGCTGCAGGTCCCAGTCCTGCTCGGTGGTCTCGAGCAGGCTCTTGGACAGCGACAGCCCCGCGTTGTTCACGACGAGGTCGAGGCCGCCGAAGTGCAGCAGCGTCTGCTGGATCGCCCGGTCGATCGCGGCGGCGTCCGTCACGTTCGCGGCGACGCCGATGGCCTGGTCGAGGCCGCCGATCTCGGCCGCCGCAGCGGTGGCCTTCTCGAGGTCGAGGTCGGCGATGACGACGGCGGCGCCCTCGGCCGCCAGGCGCTTCGCGATCGCCTTGCCGATGCCGGACGCTGCCCCGGTGACCAGGGCGATGCGCGTCGCGAGCTTCCTGGGCGCGGGCATCCGCTGCAGCTTCGCCTCTTCGAGGGCCCAGTACTCGATCCGGAACTTCTCGGCCTCGTCGATGGGGGCGTAAGTGCTGACCGACTCGGCACCGCGCATCACGTTGATCGCGTTCACGTAGAACTCCCCGGCGACCCGGGCGGTCTGGGCGTCCTTGCCGTACGAGAACATCCCGACGCCGGGGACCAGCACGATGAGCGGGTCGGCGCCGCGGATCGCGGGGGAGTCCGGCGTCCGGTGCCGGTCGTAGTAGGCCTGGTAGTCCGCGCGGTACTGCTCGTGCAGTTCGCGCAGGCGGGCGGTCTGCTCGTCGACGCTCGCCGAGGCCGGCAGGTCGAGGATGAGCGGCTTGACCTTGGTGCGCAGGAAGTGGTCCGGGCAGCTGGTGCCGAGGGCCGCGAGTGCTTCGGCGCGCTCGCTCGCCAGGAACTCGAGCACGACGTCGCTGTCGGTGAAGTGCCCGACGACCGGCTTGTCGTGCCCGGCGATGCCGCGGATCGTCGGGGCGAGGGCGGCGGCGCGTGCGCGACGTTCGTCGGTCGGCAGTGCTTCGAACCCCGCTCGGACGCCGCCGAACGGGTCCGCCTTGCCGTGCTCCGCGAGGTACCGCTCGGCGGTGTCGATGATCCAGCGCGAGTTGCCTTGCGCCTCGTCGCTCGTGTCGCCCCACGCGGTGATGCCGTGGCCGCCCAGGATCGTGCCGATCGCCTGCGGGTGGTCACGCTTGACGCCTGCGATGTCGAGCCCGAGCTGGAACCCGGGCCGGCGCCAGGCCACCCAGACGACCCGGTCGCCGAAGATCCGCTCGGTCAGGGCCGGACCGTCCGCCGCGGTGGCGATCGCGATGCCGGCGTCGGGGTGCAGGTGGTCGACGTGGGCGGCGTCGACGAGGGCGTGCATCGCGGTGTCGATCGACGGCGCGGCTCCGCCCTTGCCGTGCAGCGTGTAGTCGAAGGCGGCGACCATCTCGTCCTCGCGCTCCACCCCGGGGTAGACGTCCTGGAGGGCCCGGACGCGATCGACGCGCAGGACCGCGAGGCCCGCCGGGGTGAGGGTACCGAGGTCGCCCCCGGAGCCCTTCAGCCAGAGCAGCTCGACCGGTTCGCCCGTGACCGGGTCGGTGTCGGTGCCCTTGGCGGAGGTGTTCCCGCCCGCGTAGTTCGTGATCCGCGGATCCGAGCCGAGCGCGTTCGAGCGCGCGACCAGCGCCCGGATCGTGGTGTCTGCGTCGGTGCCGTGCGTTGCGGGGTCCACCCGTGCCTCCACTGTGTTCGTCATGTTCCTACGCGCCCCAGCCGGCCTGGACGCCGCCGACGCGGTCCGCCGCGATCGACTGCTGGTACCCGGACTCCAGGTAGGCGCGCATCGGGTTCGCCGGCAGCCCGCGGGACTCGCGCCACTCGGCCAGGTCCTTCCGGACGTCGGTCTGGTACGCGTCCATGAAGACCTCGTTCGCGCCGAGGACGTCGTGCGCCTCTTGTGCGGCGGTCAGTGCGACACGGTCGAGGAGCAGCGCGCGGGCCGTCATCTCCTGCACGTTGAGCACCGAGCGGATCTGGCCGGGGATCTTGTCCTCGACGTTGTGGCACTGGTCGAGCATGAATGCCACGTCGGGGTTGTCGTAGCCGCCGCCGCGGATGACCTCGACCAGGATCCGGAACAGCTGGAACGGGTCCGCGGCGCCCACGATCAGGTCGTCGTCGGCGTAGAAGCGCGAGTTGAAGTCGAAGGAACCGAGCTTGCCGAGACGCAGGAGCTGCATCACGATGAACTCGATGTTCGTGCCGGGGGCGTGGTGCCCGGTGTCGAGGCAGACCATCGCCTTCGGACCGAGTGCCGCCGTCTGCACGTAGCTCGTGCCCCAGTCGGGGACGTCCGTGTGGTAGAACGACGGCTCGAAGAACTTGTACTCGAGGACGAGCCGCTGGTCGCCACCGAGGCGGTCGTAGATCGTCGAGAGCGACTCGTGCAGGCGGTCCTGGCGGGAGCGCATGTCCTCTTGACCGGGGTAGTTCGAGCCCTCGGCGAGCCAGATCTTCAGGTCGCGGCTGCCGGTGGCGTCCATCACGTCGATGCAGCGCAGGTGGTGGTCGATCGCCTTCTGCCGGATCGTCTCGTCGACGTGGGTCAGGGCGCCGAACTTGTAGTCGTCGTCCTGGAACGTGTTCGAGTTGACGGTGCCGAGCGACACCCCGTGCTCCTCGGCGTGGCGCTTGAGGTCGGCGAAGTCGTCGACCAGGTCCCACGGGATGTGCAGTGCCACGGTCGGCGCGAGCCCGGTGTAGCGGTGCACCTGCGCGGCGTCGGCGATCTTCTCGTACGGGTCGCGCGGGGTACCCGGCGTGCTGAACACCTTGAAGCGGGTGCCGGAGTTGCCGAAGGCCCAGCTGGGCAGCTCGATCTGCTGTCGTGCCAGCTGGTCGGCGATGCCGGCGAAGCTCGGGGTCGATGTCATCGTGTCACTTCCTCGTGTGCGATTGAATCGTTTCATACAGTACGGCCCGCGGAGGTCTGCCGCAACCGTGGGGTGGTGGGCTGGTGGGGTGGTGCCGCAAAACACCGGTGTTCACGTGTTGAACACGCGCGTTCGGGGGTTCGACGCGCGAACACCGGTGTTTTGCGAGCCAGGCCCCTACGCGGCGGGGACCGCGGTGGGGGCGCGGAGGTCGTGCGTTCCGCCGCCGACCCGCTGCTCGGGCGCACCCGGCAGGCGCACCACGGCTGAGACGCCCTCGGGCACGGTCGCCCGGACGCGCAACTCCCCGTCGACGAGCTCCCACCGCACGGCGACGTGCCCGTGCACGGTGTCGAGCGAGGTCTCCGCCCACGTCAGTCCACCGCCCGGCTGCGGCGCGATCAGGACGGCCGAGTACCCCGGTGACAGCGGCGACAGGCCACCCACCACCCGGTGCATCCAGTCCGCCACGGCACCGAGTGCGTAGTGGTTGAACGAGGTCATCTCACCCGGGTTGATCGTGCCGTCCGGCAGCATCGAGTCCCACCGCTCCCACACCGTCGTCGCGCCCATCGTCACCGGGTACAGCCACGACGGGCACTCCGTCTGCAGCAGCAGCCGGTAGGCGTCCTCCAGGTGGCCCGTCTGCGTCAGCGCGTCGGTGATGAACGGGGTCCCGGCGAAGCCCGTCGAGATCCGGTACCCGGACGCCTCGACCAGCTCGGCGAGACGCTCGCCGGCCACGGCCTGCTCCTGCTCGGACAGGATCCCGAACACGATCGCCAGCGTGTACACCGTGGTCGCGTCCGACAGGATCCGCCCGTCGTCCTGCAGGTAGTGGGTGCGGAACCCGGCCTGGAGGCGCGTGGCGAGTTCCCGGAACTCCGCTGCTTGCGCCTCGTGGCCTCCCAACAGCTCCGCCGCGTCCGCCACGATCGTCGCGGACCGGTAGGCGCAGATCGTCGCGACGACGCCCTTGTCGGCCTTCGCGTCGGCCGGGGCCTCGGGCGGGGCGTCCGGGTCGAGCCAGTCGCCGAACTGGAACACGGTGTCCCACAGGTCCTCCGGGGACAGGTGGTCGCGGACCCGGCGCAGGTGTGCGGCCATCGAGTCGAACTGCTCCTCGAGCACCGCGGTGTCGCCGTACGCCTGGTACAGGGTCCACGGCACCCAGACGCCGGCGTCCGACCAGACGGCGGTCGCGTCGGGCGTGCCGAAGTCCTCGGCGGGGGAGTACTTCAGCACGTCCGGCACCACGAACGGGATGACCCCGTCGGCGTGCTGCTGCTCGAGCCAGACGTCGCGCAGCCAGTCGGCCAGGAACGTCCGCGTGTCGAACAGGTACGAGGCCGTCGGGGCGAACGCGGCGATGTCACCCGTCCAGCCGAGTCGCTCGTCGCGCTGCGGGCAGTCCGTCGGCACGCTCAGGAAGTTGCCCTGCATGCCCCGGACGACGTTGTCGTGGAAGGTGTTCAGCAGCTCGTGGCTCGACGCGAACGTGCCGGTGCGGGTGAGGTCCGACCCGACCTGCACGGCGGTGACCGCGGCGCGGAGTTCGTCGTGCGTGCCCGGCCAGCCGTCGACCTGCGCGTACCGGAACCCGTGGAACGTGAACCGGGGCTCGAACGTCTCGGGCTCGTCGTCACCGCGCAGGGTGAAGTGGTCCGTCGCCTTCGCGGTGCGCAAGGGGCGGGTGCCGAGCTCGTCGTGCTCGAGCACCTCGGCGTGCTGCAGGGTGAGCACGGTGCCGGCCGGGCCGGTCGCGGTGACCCGGAGCCACCCGACCAGGTTCACGCCGAAGTCGAGCAGGGTCGCTCCCGACGGGCTCGTCCAGATCGCCACCGGGGCGATCTCGGCGAGCGGGCGCACCGGCGGCACCGTGTCGGCGACGAGTTCGCGCTCGCCGATGTCGACCGTGTGCACCGTGCTCGTCCGCCCCCGGTGGCCGTCGACGCTCGGCACGGTGACCTCGCCGGGCGTCAGGAACGAGCCGTCGCGGAGTCGGGCGTCGATGTCCTGCCCGTCGTAGAGCTGGTCCGCGGTGATCGCGCTCGACAGGGCCTGCCAGTCGGTGTCGGTCGTGACGTGCTGCTCGTGCCCGTCGGCGAACGTGATCCGGAGTTCGGCGAACCCGGCACGCTCGTCGGTGTACCAGCCGCCACCGCCGCCCCAGGCCAGTCGTCCGGCGGCCCAGCCGTTGCCGACGACGAGCGCGAGCACGGCCGGCTGGCCGGGGAGGGTGTCGGACAGGTGCTCGGTGACGTCGTGCGAGACGACGCGGATGCGCCACTCGTAGCTCGTCCACCCCGGTTCGAGCAGGTGGTCGGAGACACGCTGCCCGCCGAGCCAGGCCTCGACGACGCCGAGGGCGCTGACGTCGAGGGTGGCGGCGGTCACGGCGCCGTGGCCGTCGTCGAGGGGGAACTCCCGACGCAGGATCGGGGCGCTGCCGAGGTCCGTGTCGGCCGCGATGAACGGTGCGGTCCAGGTGGTCATGTGGTGGTCCTTTCACGCGACCGGTCGTCGTCGACCGGTGCGGGGGTCGTGGGCCCGACCGTCCGCCCGGGTGGGCGGTGTGGCGGAGGCGGGTCGCGCCTCCAGGCCGGGGTGGGCGGTCAGCCCTTGACGGCGCCGCTGGTCATGCCGGCGACGATCTGACGGTTGAAGAAGACGTAGAGGATCAGCGGCGGGATCGTGATGAGCAGCACGTCGGTGAACAGCAGGTTGAGCTGGCTGACCGACTGGCTCTGGAACGCGTAGAGCGTCTGCTGCACCGTCGCGTTCTCGGACCCCGGCAGGAAGTACAGCGGGTTCGTGAAGTCGTTGAACACCGTCACCGACTGCACGAGCACGACCGTGATGATCACCGGCTTGAGCAGTGGCAGCACCACCCCGAAGAACAGGCGGATCGGGCCGGCGCCGTCGAGCACGGCGGCCTCGTCGAGCTCCTTCGGGATCGTCGCGACGAACGCCCGGAACAGCAGGATGCAGAACGACAGGCCGAAGGTCGCCTCGATGAGGATCATCCCGCCCATGGTCTTGAACAGGTTGAGCCCCTGCAGCACCCAGATGGTCGGCACGATCGCCGGCGGCACGATGAGCCCCGCCAGCACGAAGAAGTTGATCAGCCCGTTCCACTTGCTCGGCCGCCGCTGCAGGACGTACCCGACCATCGCGGAGAACACCACCATGACGGTGACGCTGCCGACCGTGAGGAGGGCGCTGTTCCAGAACGCGCGGAGGATCCCGCCGTCGCCGCTCTGGAACACCGCCTGCAGGTTCTGCCACAGCTGCCAGTCGCTCGGCAGGCTGAAGCCGAGCTGGTTCGCCTCGGCCGGGTTCTTCGCCGCCTGGAGCAGGACGAAGACGAACGGCACCAGGAACACGACGAAGCTGACGACGATGGCGATCGAGCCGATGATCCACCGGCGGGCACGCCCGGGGTGGCGGTTCCGGCTCGCCGGTGTCGGGCGGCGGCTGCCGGACGCCGGCGCGTGACCGGTCCCGGGGGTGGTGACGGCGGTCACAGTTCCGCCTCCTTGCGGTTGAGGAGCCACGAGATCGGCACCATGATCGCCGTGACGACGACGAACAGGACCACGTTGCCGGCGGTGGACAGGCCGTAGAACCCGGCCTGGTACTGCTTGTAGATCACGCTCGCGATCACGTCGCTGGTGAACCCCGGCCCACCGCCGGTCATCGCCCAGATCAGGTCGAACGACCGCAGGCCGCCGATGAGCGACAGGATGATGACCGTGCCCATCGCGGGGCGGGACAGCGGCAACGTGATGTTCCGGAAGATCGACCACGCGCTCGCGCCGTCGACCCGTGCCGCCTCGAAGTACTCCTGCGGGATCGCCACGATGCCGGCGATGAAGATGAGCGTCGCGATGCCGACGCCCTTCCAGACGTCCACCGCTGCGACGCTCCACAGTGCGAGCGCCGGGTCGGTCAGCCACCCGGGGGTGGGCAGGCCGACCGAACCCAGCACGCCGTTGATGATCCCGTGGAACGGGTCCATCAGCGCCTTGAACGTGATGCCGATGCCGATGGTCGACACGAGCACCGGGAAGAACACGACCGCCCGCAGGTAGCCGCGCCCCAGCACGGGCGACGTGAGGAGCAGGGCGAGGGCGAGTCCGAGGACCACCTTCGCCGCGCTCGTCACGAAGCCGTACTGGAAGGTGTGCACGAACCCGGAGACGAGCTGCGGGTCCTGGAAGAACCGGACGAAGTTGTCGAAGCCGATGAAGGTCTGGTCGAACAGCGTCCAGCGGGTGAGCGAGAAGTAGAACCCGGCGAAGGTCGGGACCGCGAAGAACACGACGTACAGCGCGATCGCGGGGATGAAGAACCACGCGGGGTAGAACGAGCGCATCCGCTTGCGCGCTGGTCCGGGGCGGCCGGCCTTGCGTGTTTGCGGCGGGGCCACCGCCGTCGTGAGGGTCGCGGTCACACCGATCACCAGCCCTTGATGCCGAGCTGCTGTGCCTGCTGGACGACGTCGTCGTCGTACTGGTCGGCGCCCTTGCTCGCGGTGGTGATGCCCGAGCCGACCTGCACGCAGATCTTCTCGAGGTTCGGGCCCTTGATCGGGGACAGGAACTCGAGCGCGGGGCTCGCCTTGCCGTCGTCCAGGTACTTCTGCAGGTCGTCGATCATCGGGGGCACGTCGTCCGGCAGCGAGCACGTCGAGATGACGTACGGGCCGGCGGGGGTGCCGGTGCCGTTCTGCACCTGGCAGCCCTCGGTGGAGTTCGCGAAGGCGATGAACTTCTTCGCCGCCGCCAGCTTGTCACCCGTGGTCGTCTTCGGGATGTACAGGCCGTTCGGCTCCCAGATCGTCAGGTTCGTGTCCGCGGCGTCCTCGGCCGGCAGGGCGAACGCGCCGATGTCGTCGACGGCGTCGGGGGAGTCCTGCTGGATCGCGGAGATCGCGTTCGTGAGCATCGGGTACTGCGCGCCGGTGCCGTCGGCCAGCATCTTCAGGCCGTTCGCCTGCGTGGCCGAGGCGTAGTCCTCGTTGTAGAGGTCCTTGTCCTTGCCCTCGGCGAGGTGCTGGAACCCGGCGAGAGCGGGTTCGTCGGCGTAGGACTCCTTGTTGGCGGTGTAGTCGTCCGCCCACTTCTCGTCCTGTGCGGTGATGTTCGCGAAGTCGCCGAGGACGAACAGCTGGCTGGTCCAGGTGTCGCCGTAGGTCTGGATGATCGGGGCGACGTCGCCGGCGTCCTTGATCTTCTCGCTGTTGCTGATGAACTCGTCCCACGTGGTCGGGACCTTGAGGCCGAGGTCGTCGTAGACCTTCGTGTTGTAGAGCACCGCACCGCCGAAGCTCGTGCCGAACGGGGCGCCGTACATGCCCTTGTCGGTGCTGACGACCTTGGTGAACTGCGGGTCGACGTCGCCCGCCCACTTCTCGTCGGACAGGTCCACCAGGGTGTTGTCCGGGTTGAGGGCCTGCATGAGCGAGCCGGAGTTGTAGTTGAAGACGTCGGCGGCCTCGCCGGTCGACAGGCGGGTCTTGATCAGGTTGTCGCCGTCGGTGCCCTGGGGTCGGGTGTCGAACTTGACGGTGATGTCAGGGTTGGCCTTCTCGAAGGCCTCGATGAGCGGCTTCGCGGTGGCCGCGGTGGCCGGGGCGTTGTCGGCCTGGTAAGTGATCTCGACCTTGCCGCCGCCTTCGTCGGCGGAGCCGCCGGACGAGCACGCTGCGAGCCCGCCGATCAGGACCGTTGCGCCGCCGATGGCGATCGCGCGCTTGGTCACGGAACGAACTGACATTCCTTACCTCCTCGTAAGGCCCGGGGCTGGGGTACCCCGGGTGAAACGGACCCGGATCCCGCGCCGTCGCGGGGTCCGGTTACTGCGTTTTAGAACGTTTCAATCAGGATGGAACCACGCGGATTGAAGCGTGTCAATCGCTGTGCCGATTTCGTTACGCGATCCCGCAGCTCGCTCGCTCGTCCATTCGTTCGTTCGCTCGCTTGCTCGCTTGTCCATTCGTCTGGTGCGAGGTTCCACACTCCGTGACGGGCTCGCGGGCTCGCGGGCTCGCACGGAGTGCGGAACCTCGCACCGAGCCGACGCGCGGTGCTGCACCGTGCGGTGGTCGCGCCGCCCGCCGGCCGGGAGGCCCGTGCCGGCCCCGCCCCGCGCCTCCCGTCCGGTGCCCGGTCGCGTCCGCGGGCCCGCGTCGCCTCGTGCGCGCCGGCGCGCCGGCCCGTGGCCCGCTCCCGCTGCCCGCACCGCCCGTGCGCGCCGGCGCGCCGGCCCGTGGCCCGCTGCCCGTGGCCCGCCGCCCGTGGCCCGCGAAGGCGACAGCGCGCCGCCGAACGTTCGCGCCGATCTGTCGCTCTGGCGGACCGGACGGTGTGGCCACCTGCGGATGTGTCGCTCTCGCGGGTTGGTCCGCCGCCGGTCAGGCCTCGGTGCGCCTCGGGTCGCTCGACGTGATCGTGCCCCCGACGGCGGCCGCGGCGGCTGCTGCGGCCGCGCCCTCGCGACCGAGCGTGCTCTCGCGCGGCACCAGCTCGCTGCCGAGCACGACGGTCCGGTGCACGTGCATCGGGTCGGTGAGTTCCTCGAGCAGCAGTTCCACCGCAGCCGCACCCATCTCCGAGCCGTGCATCGTCACCGAGGTCAGCGGCACCGCACCGCCCCACGCCACGGAGTTGTGGTCGCAGCCCGACACGGGGATGTCCTCGGGAACGCGGATCCCGGCGGCCCGGAGCTCGGAGACGACGGCCATCGCGAGCAGGTCGGTCACACCCAGTACCCCGTCGGGGCGTTCGTCCTCGGGCATCCGGGCGATGTGGAGCCCGGCGTCGGTGCCACCCGGCGGGTCGATGTCCCCGGCGTCGACGTCGACGAGCTCGACCCCGGGGTGCGCCGCGACGGCCCGCAGCACGCCGGCCCGTCGTCGGTCGACGGGCTGCAGGTCCGGACGGGCGCTCACGAACCCGATGCGTCGGCAGCCGCGGTCGATCAGGTGCTCGGCCGCCAGGAACCCGGCCTGCTCGTTGTCCACGACCACCGCGCACGCGTCGAGTTCGGTCGGTTCGTAGTTGACGTACACGACGGGCCGGCCGTGGCGCCGCGCGACCTCGACCTGGTCGCGGGACTCCGTCATCGAGGCGAGCAGGATCCCCGACACCCGGGCGCTCTCGAGGTAGGCGAGGTGTTCGCCCTGCGCCTGCAGGTCGTCCTCGCTGCTGGCGATCAGCAGGGTGAAGCCGCGTTCCCGTGCGGCCAGCTGTGCGCCGTTGACCATGTCGCTGAACAGGGAGTTCCGCAGCGACATCACCACCAGGCCGATCGCGCGCGTGCTGCCGGACACCAGCGCCCGGGCGTTGCGGTTCGGCGTGTACCCGAGCGCGTCGATCGCGTCACGCACGCGTGCGGCGGTCGCGTCGGCGACCCGCTCGGGGTGGTTCAGGACGTTCGAGACGGTCGCGAGCGAGACCCCGGCCCGGGCTGCGACGTGGTGCACGCTCGGCGGACCGTCGCGCCGGGGGACATGCACCATGCTCCGATCGTAGGCGGCGGGGGAGCCGTATCCGGACCGCGCCCTAGGCGTCGGCGACGGAGGACTGCCGCACCACGAGCTCCGGTGTGAACTCCACGTGCTCGAGGTCGATGTCCTGCCCCTGCTCGACCTGCTTCGTCAGGAGTTCGATCGCGCGGCGACCGAGGTCCTGCGCGGGCTGCCGCACCGACGTCAGCGGGACCACGGCGGACTCGGCGAACGCGATGTCGTCGTAGCCGACGATGGCGATCTGCTCGGGCACCGCGATGGTGCCGCGCATGATGAAAGCCTGTTCGAGCCCGACGGCGAGCAGGTCGTTGGCGGCGAAGACGGCGTCCGGGCGTTCGGCGGCCGGCCGTGCCTGGATCGCTTCGCCGATGCGGCGCCCCTCGAGCACGGACAGCGAGGTGGTCGGCAGGGCTTCGAGCCGGATGCCCGCGGCCTGTGCGGCGGCGAGTGCCCCGGCGTGCCGGTCGGCGACCTGGCGGATGCCGAACGGGCCGCCGACGAAGGCGATGTGGGTGCGGCCGATCGCCGCGAGGTGCTCGACCGCGATGCGACCACCGGCGATGTCGTCGACCGAGACCGAGGCGAAGTGCTCGTCGTCGGCGCGGCGGTCCACCAGCACCACGGCGGTGCCCTGGTCACGCAGCCGCGCGAGGCGGGACAGGTCGTCGCCGGCGGGGGAGATCAGGAGTCCGGCGACACGGCGTTCCTCGAACAGGTCGACGTAGGTGCGTTCGCGGTCGGTCGACTCGTCGGAGTTGCCGATCAGCACCGCGAGGCCGTTGTCCATCGCGGCGTCCTCGGCACCCCGGGCGACGTCGGTGAAGAACGGGTTGCCGCCGTCGAGCACGATGAGCCCGACGGTGGAGCTGCGCCCGGCCCGGAGCTGCCGCGCGGAGTCGTTGCGGACGAACCCGAGCGTCGCGATCGCCGACTGCACGCGTTCCACCGTGCCGGGAGCGACCTTGTCAGGGCGGTTCAGCACGTTCGACACCGTGCCGAGGGACACGCCCGCGAGCGCTGCCACCTCTCGCACGCTGACCGCCATGTGGCCATCCTGGCATCGGTGCGGTCCGCGCGGTCGGCCCGCGCCGTGATCTGTGGAAAACGCGGACGGGAGGCGCGGGGCGGGCCGGTGCCGGGCCTTCCGTCCGTGGGGTGGTCGCGTCGACTGCCCGCGCACGGTGCGAGGCGTGAGGCTGGTGCGATGCGCGCGGCTGGTGCGAGCCGCGCGGCCGGTGCGAGGTTCCGCACTCGGTGCGGGGTGGAAAGGCTCGCACGGAGTGCGGAACCTCGCACGGGGCGAACGCCCCCTCGCACGGTGCGAGGCGCAACCTCGCGTGGGGCGAACGCCCCCTCGCACGGTGCGAGGAGCAGCCGTGCGAACCCGCTCTTGCCAGCGCGCACACGGGAGCGCTATCGTCCTCGTCGTCCCGTTGAAACGATTCACCGACGAACACGCGAACGGAGGACCAATGGCGGTCCGCATCGGAGCCCGGAACACCACGGGCTGGAAGGCCACCGTCTCGGTGGCCATGTCGAACTACATCGAGTCGGGGTCGATCATCGCGATCGCCACGAGCCTCAGCCTGTGGCAGGCGGAGTTCCGGATCGGCGACCTCGAGGTCGGCCTGCTCGCGAGCCTGTCCGCGAACGCCTTCGGTGCCGCCGTCGGCGCGATCGTCGGCGGACCGCTGTGCGACCGGTACGGCCGGAAGTTCATCTACACGTACGACCTGCTCCTGTACATGCTCGGCATCCTGCTCGCGGTGTTCGCCGGCAGCTACGGCATGCTCCTGGTCGGCTTCATCCTGACCGGCATCGCCGTCGGTGCGGGCGTCCCGGCGAGCTGGACCTACATCGCCGAGCAGGCCCCCGCGGACAAGCGTGCGGCCCACGTCGGCACGGCACAGCTCGCGTGGTCGATCGGGCCGATGGTCGGGTTCGCCCTGGCGATCGCCGCCGCCCCGCTCGGCCTGCTCGGCAGCCGCCTCATCTTCGCCCACCTGTTCGTCGTCGCCGCGATCGTGTGGTGGCTCCGCCGCGGGCTGCCCGAGTCGGCGATCTGGAAGGACGAGCGCGCGGCCACCGGCACGGCGAACTTCTTCCACGGGATCACGCAGCTGTTCAGCCGCCGGAAGAACCTGACCGCGATGCTGTTCCTGTTCGGCGTCTACGCGCTCTGGAACACCGTCGCCGGGCAGGCCGGCATCTTCCAGCCCCGGGTGTACGCGGCGACCGGGGTCACGAGCGTCACCGAGCAGTACGGACTGCAGATCCTGGTCTGGGGCTGCACGGTGGCCGCGACGTACTTCGGCTTCATGCGGTACGCCGACCGGGTCAGCCGCCGCGCGCTCTACGCCGCCGGTGCCGTGCTGGCGATCATCGCGTGGGCCGTGCTCATCTACGCGCCCGCCAACCTCGGCACCCTGCTGTTCTTCGCCGTGGCGTGGGGCATCTCGTCGGGCATCGGCGCGCAGGCGTTCTACGGCCTGTGGACGAGCGAGCTCTTCGCCACCCGGTACCGCGCCAGCGCCCAGGGCGTGCTGTTCCTGGCTGCCCGCGTCATGGTCGGACTGCTGAGCATCTGGTTCCCGCTGCTGCTGTCGGACATCGGGCTGCGGGCTCTCGGCGGCCTGATCCTCGGGCTGCTCGCGCTGTCGTTCTTGGTCGGCACGATCTGGGCACCGCGCACCCAGGGCAAGACCCTCGAGGCGATCGAAGCCGAGCGCTACGGCACCGTCACCACGGTCACCGGGACGGTCCGCACCGCCGACGAGCGCACCGTCCACGACGCCGAGCAGCGTCGCCGCGAACAGGCCGGCCGGTGACCCGCGTCTGCTTCCGGCTGCAGGTGCAGGTCGAGCTGCTCGACGCCTACCGCGAGCGGCACGCCGCCGTGTGGCCGGCGATGCTCCGGGCGATCGCGGCGGCGGGGCGGCGGAACTACTCGCTGTTCCTCGACGACGACGGGCTGCTCATCGGGTACTACGAGACGGACTCGGTGGCCGATGCGGACGCCGCGCTCGCCGCGTCCGAGGTGGCCACGGCGTGGGAGGCGCACATGCAGGACCTCTTCGCCGGGGCCACCGGGCGCGCCGACCAGACGGCGCGGGTGCTGCCCGAGGTGTTCAACCTCGAGGACCAGCTGGCCGCAGCACCGGACTGACGGCCGGACGCGGACTTCGTGAGCAGGAATGGTCGGGTCCGCTGGCGCGACCCGACCATTCCTGCTCACCAAGCGCCCGCAGCACCGGACTGACGGGGGCCGTGGCTACCGTGGACGCATGCAGCCGCCAGCAGCCGGGACCCTCCGCATCCTCCACCTCTCCGACACCCACCTGACCGGCGACGGAGCCCTGCACCAGGGCGCGGTCGACACCACGGCCGCGCTCGAACGGCTGCTCGCCCACGTCGACCAGGTGCCCGGCATCGGGCTGGTGGTCGTCTCCGGCGACGTCTCCGAGGACGGCACCCCCGAGTCCTACGCGACCGTGCGGGACCGGGTCGGCGGCTGGGCGGAGCGGCACGGTGCAGCCTTCGTCGCGGTCCCCGGCAACCACGACCTGCGCGAGGGGTTCCGGCAGGTCCTGGCGAACGGGCACGTCCTGGGCCAGGGCGGCACGGCGCTGATGCACACGATGGAGTACCTGCCGCCGACGGTGCCGGTCTCCGGGCAGTCGGTCGTCGCCGGGCGCCGGATCGTGACCGTCGACACGAGTGTCCCGGGTGCCGGGTACGGCGAGCTCAGCGACGCGGCGCTCGAGCACCTGCGCACAGCCCTGGCCGAAGACGCCCGCAGCGGCCCGGACGACGCCCCGCACGGCACCGTCGTCGTCCTGCACCACCCGCCGCTGCCCGCCCCGACCGAGCTGCACGAGGCCCTCCGCCTGCAGAACCCCGAGGCGCTCGCCGACGTCATCCGTGGTTCCGACGTGCGGGTCGTCCTCGCCGGCCACTACCACCACCACTTCGCCGGGTCGCTCGCCGGCGGCCCGGTCCTCGTCGCCCCCGGTGTCGCGAACGACACCGACGTCGTCGGGCCGTACGACGAGGAATCGGCCGTCGTCGACAGCGGCGCACTCGTCGTCGACGTCGCCGCGGACGGCTCCGTCTGGTCGACACCGGTCCGCGTGCCCCGGGGCGACGCCGACCCGCGGGCGTTCCGCCTCGACCCCGAGACGGTCCGCGCCGTCATCGCGGCCGCCGGCAAGCACTGAGCCCGGTCCCCACGCGCGGTGGACGCGCGTGACGACGGACTGGAGGCCCGTGGCGGCGCCGCCACGGGCCTCCAGTCCGCCGTCTGGTCACGTCCACAGCCGCGGTACCCCACGTCTTCGGGTTGCGTGCGGGAACACCGAGTAGCACGGACGCACACCTGGAGCGAAGGAGCACCCATGCGAGTCGGCAGTGCAGTGCAGTACGACCGGTACGGCGACTTCGACGTCGTCGAGCTCGTCCCCCAGCAGAAGCCCGAGGCCGGGCCGGGCGAGATCGTCGTCGAGATCGTGGCCGCGGGCCTGAACCACATCGAGCGGTTCCTGCGCGAGGGGAAGCTCCGCGACCACGTCGACCTCGAGTTCCCGCACACCAGGGCGTCGACTTCGCCGGCATAGTGCGCGCGCGGGGCGACGGCGTGAAGGACCTCCGCATCGGCGACGAGGTGATGGGGCACGCGCCGACCGGCGGCGCCCACGCCACCTGGATCGCGGTGCCGCGCGGCGCCGTCATCAAGAAGCCGGAGCACGTCGGGTGGGAGGTCGCCGGCGGCCTGTACCTGGCGGGCTGCACCGCGGTGTCGGTCGTCCGGTCGCTCCGGCTCGGACCGCAGGACACCGTCGTCATCTCGGCCGCAGCCGGTGGCGTCGGACACATCGAGTGCCAGCTGGCGCACGATGCCGGCGCGACCGTGATCGCCCTCGGCAGCCCCCGCAACCACGACTACCTGCGACAGATCGGCACGCTGCCCGTCGCCTACGGTGAGGGCGAGGAGGACCGCATCCGCGACATCGCCGACGGCCGGCCGATCACCGCGTTCATCGACAACCACGGCGAGAGCAACGCCGAGCTGCTGGCCGAACGTCTCGGCGTCGGCCAGGAGCGGTTCGTGTCGTCGGAGGAGCGCCGGGACATCGAGGTCCGGTTCCTCCGTGCGCCCGCCGAGGACGAGGAGACCCGCGAGCTGCTCACCCTGCTGGCGAAGGCCGTGCAGGATCGCCGGGTGCAGGTCCTGATCTCGGGCTTCTACCCGTTCGAGTACATCGTCGAGGCGTACGAGGACCTGGCGGAGATGAAGTCCCGCGGCAAGGTCGTGATCGGGATGCAGACGGTGGAGACCGGGGCGCGGCTCGACTGGTACCGCTCCGAGAAGGCCCGTGACCTGCGCGACCGGTACGCCGATGCGCGGGGGACCGACACGGAGACGATGGCCGGCGGATCGGCGTCGCCCGCGAGCTGAGCGAGCGGAACGAGCTGCGCGAGCGGAGCGTCGCAGGGGCCCGACACCTTCGTGCCGGGCCCCTGCCGCGTCAGCTCAGGATGTCCTTCGAGGCGAACCGGCTGTAGGCCAGCGCCCCGAACACCACGACGTACCCGAGCTGCAGCACCGCGTTCGACCCGAACGAGTCGAACGAGATCGGGTCGCGCAGCAGGTCGCCGAACCCGAGCCACTGGTGCGAGAACAGGAACGGGTGCAGCCAGTCGAGCTGGGGGAGCTGGTCGAGCACCTGCGACGCCCCGGCGAGCACGACCGTCGCTGCCATCGCGCCGACCGGCACGTTCGTCAGCGTCGACGTGAACATGCCGATCGCCACGAGCCCGAGCATCGACATCGCGACGTACAGCGCGAGCAGCAGGGCACGGCCGGCGTACGACCAGCCGCCCACCTGGGTGCCGGACAGCAGCGTGACGGGGCCGATCGGGAACAGCACGGCGCCGATCGCCGCACCGACCAGCACCACCAGCAGGGTGGCGGCCAGGCAGAACGCGACGGCACCGGCGAACTTCACCAGGATGAACCGCACGCGGCCCGTCGGCGCGACGAGCAGGTAGCGGATCGTGCCGTGGCTGGCCTCGCCCGCGACGGTGTCACCGGCGACCACGCCGACGGTCAGCGGCAGGAACAGTGGGATCGACACGGTCAGCGCGGTGAACGCGACGAACAGGCCGTTGTTGGTGATGTCGCCGAGGAACGCCGGCCCGCCGTCGTCGCCGTCGGTGGTGAGCTTCACGGCGACCGCGATCAGGATCGGCACGAGCGCGAGTGCCCCGAGCATCGCCCAGGTGCGGCGACGCCGGAACACCAGCGCGAGTTCGGAACCGAGCAGTGCGAACGGGCGCTGCCGGCGGCGGACGGGCAGGTCGCGCACGGCCGCGTCAGGCTGCGACATCGAATCCCTCTCCGGTGAGTGCGACGAACAGGTCCTCGAGGGTGCCGCCGCCCACCGTCAGGCCGCGCACCCGGACGTCGGCGCGCACGAGCTCCGCGGCGATCGTCTCGGGCAGCAGCTCGTTCGGCAGGTCGGCCACCAGCACGTCGGCCCCGCCGTCGTGCCGCGGGGTGAGCCCGAGTCGGGTGAGGACGGAACCGGCCTGCCCGACGTCGGGCGTCCGCACGGTCACGGTCCGGGCCCCGGCTGCGCGCAGCTCGTCGAGGGGGCCCTGCGCGACGATCTTGCCCGTCCGCATGACGGCTGCGTGCGTGCAGACCTGTTCGATCTCGGCCAGCAGGTGGCTCGACACGAACACCGTGGTGCCGTCGTCGGCCAGGGAGCGGATGAGGTTGCGGACCTCGCGCGTGCCCTGCGGGTCGAGGCCGTTGGTCGGCTCGTCGAGCACCAGCAGGTCGCGCGGGGACAGCAGGGCGTTCGCGAGGCCGAGCCGCTGCTTCATGCCGAGGGAGTACGCGTGCGCCTTCTTGTCGGCCGCGTGGGTCAGCCCGACGCGGTCGAGCGCATCGGCGACGCGGGCCTTGCGGGTGCGCGGGTCCGAGGTGGGGTCGGCGGCGTCGAAGCGCTGCAGGTTGGCCCGGCCGGACAGGTACGGGTAGAAGGCCGGCCCCTCGACGAGCGCGCCGACACGGGGCAGGACGTCGTGCAGCGCCTTCGGCATCGGTTCGCCGAGCAGCTCGATGGTGCCGCCGCTCGCGCTCGAGAGCCCGAGCAGCATCCGGATCGTGGTGGTCTTGCCGGAACCGTTCGGCCCGAGGAACCCGAACACCGCGCCGCGCGGCACCGCCAGGTCGATCCCGTCGACCGCGCGCTGCTTGCGGAACACCTTCTGGAGGCCCGTGGTGCGGATCGCCAGGTCGGACGCCGGTGCCGCCGTGCTCGCCCCGCGGTCGGCCGTGCTCACCTCGTGGTCGGCGGTGCGCACCTCGTGGTCGTCCGCGCTCACTTCGCGGCGTCGACCAGGGAGGCGACCGGCACGGCACCTGCGAGCACTCGGCCGTCGTCGGTCAGGTAGACCGAGACGAGCGACGTCTGCACGGCACGGCCGCCGTCGACGGGCTTGGTCAGCTGGTCGAGCAGGCCGGAGGCCTCGCCCTCGAGCCCGGACCGGTCCACCGTGCCGGCGGGGAGCTCGGCGATGGTGCTCCAGCCCGTGCCGGTGAAGGTCGGCTCGTCACCGCTCGGGGTGCCACGGCGGTCGCCGTGCTCGCCCTTCGCGTGGGATCCGGCGTCGGACAGGTCCTTCTCGGTGACCTTGGCGTTCGACGGCGGGGTGAAGTCGAAGAGCCGGGCCGCCGGGGCGCCGTAGTCGAGGCTCGTGAACCCGACCTGCACCGCGGGGTCGTCCGCGCCTGCGGCCTGGACGCTCGCGCGGAGCGGGAGTCCGGTCTGCTGGTCGACGGCCAACCGGACGGCTCCGACGAGGGTGTCGGACGACTTCGGCGTCAGGGTGATCTGCCAGGCGTCGTGTCCGGCGACGCTGACCTCGGTCGGCTTCGACACGGTGGTGGTCGGGGTGATCGCGTCGATGGCCTGCTTCGCGATGTCGGCCGGGGTGGTCGCGCCGTCCTGCGGGTCCTTCGCGGTGTCGCTCGGCAGGGTCACGTGCGTGGCCGTGCGCTCCTTCGAGTCCCAGGTCCAGACGTCCGAGCCGTTGCGGACGACGTCCTGCTCGGCGAGCTGCTGCGTCAGCTGGACGCGCTGCTTGTCGGGGCCGTCGACGTAGACCCGGGCGGTGTGCGACGCGGTGAGCAGCCCGAGCACGTCGGAGGCGTCGCCCTCGAGCGAGGAGCCACCCGAACCCGTCGGCAGTTCGGGGAGGCCGAGCGCGCTCGTCTGCGAGAGCTTCCCCGAGTACTGGGCGTCCGACGACTTCGCGATGCTGGCGATGACGGCCGCCGCGCTGGGGTTCGTCCCCGCGATCGGGTCGTTCGCGGCGTTCGCGATCATCGGGGCGGCAACGGCGCCGGCGACGACGACCGGTGCGATGACGGCTGGCAGCCAGGCTGACTTCTTCATCGGGTTCCCCTCGTGGAGCATTGGAGTCGTCGGTACGGTACGTCCGGCCCCCGACAGGCAGCTGGGCGTCGCTCGTAGACTCGTGGCGCGACCGGCGGCGGTCGTGTGGCGGCGAAGGAGGCGGCATGCGAGCGGTGCTCGGTCTGGACATCGGGACGTCGAGCACGAAGGCGTTGCTGGCCCGGTTCGACGGCACCGTGCTCGCCGAGGTGAGCCGCCGACACGACGTCGACCGTCCCGAGCAGGGCCTGGTCGAGATGGACTCCGCAGTCTGGTGGGAGGAGTTCACCGCCCTCACCCGCTCGCTGCTCGACCGCGTGCCCGACGTCGAGGTGCAGGCGGTCGGCGTGAGCGGCATCGGACCGTGCGCGCTGCTGACCGACGTCGACGGTGCGCCGCTCGGCCCGGCGATCCTGTACGGCATCGACACCCGCACGGCGACGCTGCTCGACGACGTCACGGCGGAGCTCGGCGGCGAGGGCGCGATCCGTGCCCGCTGCGGCTCCGCCCTGAGCACGCAGGCCGCCGGCGTCAAGCTCGCCTGGCTTGCCCGGCACGAACCCGACGTCTGGGCGCGGGCTGCCCGGTTCACGATGCCGTCGTCCCGCGTGGTCGAGCGGCTGACGGGTGAGTACGTCCTCGACCACCACTCGGCCAGCCAGACGACACCCCTCTATGACGTGCACGTGAACCGGTGGATCCCGGAGTGGTGCGACCGACTGGCGCCCGGTCTCGCCATGCCGCGCCTGCTGTGGTCGGGCGACCAGGCGGGCGTCGTGACGCCCGAGGCAGCCGCGGCCACGGGCCTCCCGGCCGGCATCCCCGTGACGGCCGGTACCATCGACGCCTGGGCCGAGGGTGTGAGCGTCGGTGAGTCCGTGCCGGGCCGGATGTTCCTGCAGTACGGAACCACGATGTTCATGATCGTTCCGACGGCCGAACCCACGGCGGTGCCGGGGATGTGGACGACCGTCGGCACGCACCCGGGCCAGCCGAGCGTGTCCGGGGGGATGGCGACCTCCGGGGCGATCACGGACTGGTTGCGACGGCTGGTCGACGGCGAGTGGTCGACCATGCTCGAGGAAGCGCGGTGCTCCGGCATCGGGGCGAACGGGCTGCTGATGCTGCCGTACTTCGCGGGGGAGCGGACGCCGATCGCCGACCCCGACGCCCGCGGAGTGCTCGCGGGACTGACGGTCCGGCACACGCGCGGGGACATCTACCGGGCGACGCTCGAGGCGACGGCGTACGCGGTACGGCACCACCTCGAGGCGCTGCGCGACGCCGGGGTCGAGGTCCGCGAACTCGTCGGGGCCGGTGGCGGGCTGCTCGGACGGCTGTGGCCCACGATCGTGTCGGACGTCACCGGGCTGCGGCAGACGGTGCCGAGCGTGACGATCGGTGCGTGCTTCGGCTCGGCGTACCTGGCTGCCGAGCTGGTCGCGGGGCCGGGCGACACCGTGGACATCGGTGCGTGGAACCCACCGGCGACGGTGATCGAGCCTGACCCTGCAGCGACCGCGGCGTACGAGGCCGGCTACCGGGACTACCGCGAGCTGTACGAGGCGACGAAGGCCGTCGTGCACCGCCTGGCCGCCCGCGGCTGAGTGGCGCGGAACGGCTCGCAAGACACCGGTGTCCGCGTGCCGAACACCCGAACGGGCGTGTTCAGTGCGCGAACACCGGTGTCGTGCGCAACCCGAGCGACCTACGCCTGGGCGTCGACGCCGGCGGGCGCGCTGCCGTCGTACTCGCAGATGGCGTTGACCTTCTCGGCGCTGGCACTGGCACGGTCGAACTCGTAGCCGAGCCACTCCTTCGCCAGCCGGCGGGCGAGCTCGATGCCGACGACGCGCTGCCCCATGCAGAGCACCTGGGCGTCGTTCGACAGGATCGACCGCTCCACGCTGTAGGAGTCGTGCGCGGTCACGGCGCGGATGCCCGGCACCTTGTTCGCGCTGATCGCCACACCGAGGCCGGTGCCGCAGATCAGGATCGCGCGGTCGGCCTCGCCGTTCGCCACCAGGCGCGCAGCGTCCACGGCGACGTGCGGGTAGGCGGTGTGGCCGTCCGAGTCGACGCCGACGTCGGTGACGTCCGACACACGGTCGTCGGCGAGCAGGTCGGCCTTGATGATCTCCTTGTAGTCGAACCCGGCGTCGTCGGACCCGATCACGAGACGGTACGTCATGCGTGTGTTCCTTCCTTGTCAGCACGGGCGGCGAGGACCTCGCCGATCCGCGTGAGGATCATCCCCATCGAGGTGGCACCCGCGTCGGGTGTCCCCAGGCTCTTCTCGGCCAGCGGCCTGGCCCGTCCGACCTTCGGCGTGAGGTCGGCGGTGGCCTCGGCCTGCTCGACCGCGACCCGCGCCGCGGTCTCCCACGCTGCCACGAGCGGTGCGCCGGTGTCGACGGCCCCGCGCAGTTCGTCCACGAACGGCAGCAGCGCGTCGAGCAGCGTCTTGTCCCCGCGGGACGCCCCGCCCAGGTGGACGATCGAGTCGGCGAAGTCCTGCGCCGCGTCGACGACGTCGGACGCCCGGTACGAGTCACGGTCGTCGCCGAGGGAACGGCCGAACGCCTCGAGTGCGGCGCCCCACAGGACACCGGAGGTACCGCCCGCGAACGCGGCCCATGCGTCACCGGCGCGTCCGAGGACGAAGGCGACCCCGGCCTCCGGGCCGAGCCCGTCGACCGCCTTGCGCGCCGCACCGATCCCCTTGACCATGCCGCGGCCGTGGTCGCCGTCCCCGGCGACCGCATCGATGCGGCCGAGCGTCTCCTCGTGCTCGCGCAGGAGCGCGTCCATCGCCTCGACGGCGGCTCGTGCCGTCTGCGCGGCCTGCCGGGAGGCATCGGTCGCCTCCGGGACGACCGTCGCCTCATCCTCGGCGGCGTCCACCGCGTCGGCCGGCACGAGCGCTGCGACCTGCGCCGCCACCTTGCGGAACGCGGGCGTGTAGGCGTCGGCACGCCAGAACCGCTCGAGTTCGTCGTCGAGCCACTGCAGCGTCAGCGAGCAGCCGCCCATGTCGAGGCTCGTGACGAGTTCGCCGACCTCAGGTTCGACGACCTGGAGCCCGGCGTCCTGCAGCAGGGGCAGCACCCGGCCCCAGAGCAGGAAGAGCTCCTCGTACTTGGTGTCACCGAGCCCGTTGAGGATCGGGGCGACCCGGGAGCCGGCGGCTGCGGGGCGGTCGGTGAGCAGCCGTTCGGCGAGCAGGGACGCCAGATCCGTCGCACGGAGCAGCGGGACGTCCTGGATGCCCGGTTCGCCGTGGATGCCGAGCCCCAGGCCGAGGTGGCCCTCGGGGACGGTGAACAGCGGTTCGGTCGCGCCGGGCATGGTGCAGCCGGAGAACGCGACGCCGATGGTGCGGGTCGCGGCGTTCGACGCACGGCCGATCCGTTCGACCTCGTCGAGATCGGCTCCCTCGGCAGCGGCGGCACCCATCGCCTTGAAGACGGAGAAGTCGCCGGCGATGCCGCGCCGCTTCGTCTCGTCGTCGGCACTGGCGACGTCGTCGGTGACCACGACGATGCGGGTGTCGATGCCCTCGGCGCGCAGCCGCTCGGCCGCGAGCCCGAAGTTCATGGTGTCACCGGCGTAGTTGCCGAACGACAGCACGACACCGCGGCCCTGGTCGGCGGCCTTGGCGACCGAGTAGACCTGCGCGGTCGACGGCGAGGTGAAGACGTTGCCGACGACGGCGCCGGTGGCGAAGCCAGGACCGACGACGCCGCAGAACGCGGGGTAGTGGCCGGAGCCGCCCCCGACGACGACGGCGACCTGCGGTGCGGCCCCCTCGGTGGGCAGGGTGACGACGCCGCCGTGGACGCCGCGGACCCGGTCGGCGTAGAGCGCGAGCCAGCCGCTCAGCTGGTCTTCGGCGAACTCGTCCGGGTCGTCGTGGATCGTGGTCATGGTGCGGGTCCTCCGGGGATGGTGGTGGGTGGTGCACCGGGCGACGACGGGACGGCCGTCGTCGCCCGGAACTCAGTGTCCTCGGTCGCCCTGCGGGACCTTGAGGAAGTGGATCATCACGAAGGCGCAGGCGTACAGGCCGACGAACGTCCACGTGGCGGCCTGGCCGCCGCCGCCCAGGGCGAAGACCGCGGCGACGACACCGGTGCCGAGGAACGCGGCGCCCCCGGCGGCCGTGGTGTACATCGCCATCGCCGCGCCCTTGTGCTCGGGGGCGAGCGCCGGCATGATCGCGCCCATCGGCACGAACCCGGCGAGCAGGCAGCCGAACACGCAGCCGGCGACGACGGAGAGCACGTAGCCCCAGTCCGACCCGGCGGGGACGAGCTGCGGCACGTACCACCAGGCGATGAGCCCGAGGGCGGAGCCGACGATGCCGAACCACTTGACGGTGCGCTGCCAGCCGATCTTGTCGCCCACCCAACCGAACAGGGCGTTGACCAGGATGTTCGTCGCGTAGACGCAGACGGTCATGAGCAGCCAGCGGCTCTGGCCCCAGCCGCGCTCGTTCGCGATGACCGCGGGGAGCACGACGAACATGCCGAACTCCGGCGCGGTGTTGATCAGGCGGACGAGGAAGCCCATCAGGATCTTCGGTCGCGTGACCGTCAGGCGGATGCCGCTCGTCAGCACCTGCCAGGCGCTCTCGCCAGCGGGGGCGATGCGCGTGAACCCGTTCGGCAGCCGGACGCCGAACAGCATGATGAGGAACCCGATCACGACCAGGCCGATCGAGGCGACCATCGCACCGGTCTCACCGACCGTGCCGCCGCCGAACACCGGGATGGCACCGATCGCGAACAGCGAGCCGAGGGTCGGCAGGCCACCCGTGAAGGCGACGTAGAACCAGCCGACCGCGGAGCCGTTCCGTTCGACCGGGGTGGTGATGTTCACCCAGACCAGGAACGCGAAGGCGAACAGCGGGTAGCCGAACCCACGCAACGCGTAGGTGACGGCGGCGAACGGGACACTGCCGGCGCCGAGTGCCAGCAGGAACAGGACCTCGAACACGACCCAGACGGCGAAGCCGAGGATCATCACGCGGCGCGGCCCGACCAGGTCGGACAGGGCTCCCGAGACGTAGCTGCCGATCAGTGCGGCCAAGCTGTAGAAGGTGACGATCGTCGCCACGGTGGCCTCGGGGCTGCCGAGGACCGCCACCATGTGCGGCGTGATGAAGTTCGACTCGACGCCGTTCCCGGTCATGAAGACCAGGACGGCGACGAACCCGAGGGCGAGCGGACGGGGGATGCCCATCCGGTCCAGGCGGCCCTCGGTGCGGGGCGCGGTCGTGCGGGCGCCGGTGGCGCGGGCTGTCGTCGCTGACATGCTCGTTCTCTCCCTGCTGGCGGAGTCGGTCAGGCCCGTGCGGCCTGTGCGGCCTGTGCGGCCTGTGCGGCCGTGGTGGGGGCGGTCAGGGACGGGATGATCGACACCTTGACGCTGGCACCGGCGGAGTCGCCGACCAGGTCGAGGGCCTCCTGGAACTGCTCGAGCGGGAACTGGTGCGTGCAGATCTCCGACATCGGCAGGGTCTCGGCCTCGAGCAGCTTGATCGCCGCCGGCCAGGTGTGCGGACCGAGGTGGGCGCCGCGGACGTCGAGCTCCTTGTCGTCCGAGATGATCGACCAGTCCACGGACACGTCGTCCTTGAACACCGAGTACTCGACGAAGGTCCCGAGCTTGCGGAGCAGGTTCAGTCCCTGCGGCACCGCCGACGGGTGCCCGGTGGCCTCGATGTAGACGTCGGCACCGTAGCCGTCGGTGAGCTCCTTGACCCGGGCGACCGCGTCCTCCTGGGCGATGTTGATCGTGAGGTCGGCACCGACCTTGCGGGCCAGCTCGAGTTTCGCCTCGACCACATCGAGCGCGATGATCCGGAGCGGGTTCTTCTGCCGTGCACCGGCGATCGCGGAGAGGCCGATCGGGCCGGCACCGGCGATCACCACGGTGTCGCCGAACTTGATGTCCCCGCGCTCGACGGCGTGGAACGCGCAGGACAACGGCTCCGAGAACGCGGCGACCTGGCCGGGCAGCGCCTTCGACACCGGGTGGGTCAGCGCCTTCGCCGGCACGAGCACGTACTCGGCCATCGCGCCGTCGTAGCCCTTGAAGCCGAACATGTCGTGCACGTTGCACATCCAGTACGCGCCCTCGAGGCAGTAGCGGCACTCCCAGCACGGCACGATCTGCTCGCAGGCGATCCGGTCACCGAGGGCGACGCCACGCTTGGTCAGGGCGGTGTCGTCACCGGCGACGATCGTGCCGACGAACTCGTGTCCGGGGATGCGGTCGCGCTCGGCCCAGGCCGCACGGTTCTCGTCGCCCCAGAACTTCGCGGCGCCGTGGTAGCACTTCAGGTCGCTCGCGCAGATGCCGACGGCGTCGGTGCGGAGCAGGAGTTCCCCGGGGCCGGGCGTCGGGACGGGACGCTCCCCGAGCCGGTAGTCACCGGGGCCGTGGACGACGACGGCGCGCATCGTCGTGGGGATCGTGGTGGGGGCGGTCGTGGCCGCGTTCTCGGTCGTCGTCGACATGAGCTGTTCCTCCATTGGGTGGCTTCGGCGATGACTGTACACCCTGCAGAACGTTTGTCCAGAACACAATTTCTGGTAGGTTCGACTGCGAACGCAAGGGAGCGAACATGACGACGGACTTCGCCGCGGCCCTCCGACCGGGCCCCGACACGATCGACCTGACCAACGACTTCAGCGGCCGCACGGCGGTGGTGACCGGTGGGGCGTCCGGCATCGGCAACGCCATCGCCCGGGCACTGGCCGCGCGGGGTGCCCGTGTCGCCGTCGTCGACGTCCGTGCGGACGGTGCCACGTCGGCGGCGGCCGACCTGCCCACGTCCGCCGGGCCCGTGACGACCGGGCCGGACGCCGCGGCCGACGGGGCGGACGCGGCCACGGGCCTCCATGCCGGCTTCGCCTGCGACGTGACCGACGCCGACTCCGTGACCCGCACCGTCGCGGACGTCGTCCGGCACTTCGGCGGCGTCGACGTGCTGGTGAACTGCGCTGGCATCGCCGCGCTCGCCCCGGCAGAGGACCTGGCTGCCGAGACCTGGGCAGCGACCATCGACGTCAACCTGACCGGCACGTTCCGCGTGGCGCAGGCCGTCGGCCGGCACATGCTCGACGCCGGGTACGGGCGGATCGTCAACATCGCATCGCAGGCGGCCCACGTCGGCATCGACGGTCACGCCGCCTACTGCGCCTCGAAGGCCGGCGTCATCGGTCTGACGACCGTGCTCGCACTCGAGTGGGGTGGCCGCGGTGTCACCGTGAACACCGTGTCGCCGACCGTCGTCCTCACCGACCTCGGCCGTGCTGCCTGGGCGAACGAGAACGGCATCCGGCACCAGGACGAGATCCCCACCGGCCGCTTCGCGACCCCCGACGAGATCGCCGCGGCCGTGCTGTTCCTGGCGGGGGAGTCGAGCGCCATGGTGAACGGTGCAGACCTCCGCGTGGACGGCGGGTTCACGATCCGCTGAGGCCTGCTCGGACTACGATCGCGGTGTCCGATCGAGTCGAAGGGTCCTGCTCCATGTCGTCCGAGAGCACCGCTGGCCCCGGCCCCGACGCGTCGCGGACCCGGTTCCCGCTGGACACCGTCTACCAGGCGGCGCGGATGTACTACCTCGAGGACGCCACGCAGGTCGAGATCGCCTCGCGCCTCGGCGTCTCGCGCCCGACCGTCTCGCGGCTCGTCGCCGAGGCCCGCAAGGCCGGACTCGTCCGCATCGAGGTCGTCGACCCGTTCCAGGACGAGACCGTGGCGCTCGCCGAACGCCTGCAGGTCGTGCTCGGGCTCCGAGCCGTCCACCTCGCCGCGGTCACCCACGCCGCCACGCTCGGCGCCGACCTGGCCGCACCGCTGGCCGCCGCGGTCGAGGGCATGGGACTCGTCCCCGGCGACGCCGTCCTGATGTCGTCCGGCCGCACCGTGTACGACGTCGCACGGTCCGGCATGCCGACCATGCCCGGCGTGCAGCTCGTGCCCACCGTGGGCGGGCAGGCCGACCCGATGCCGTGGTTCCAGACGAACGAGATCACCCGGACGGCCGCGGAACACTCCGGCGCGATCCCGGCGTTCCTGTTCGCCCAGGCGCTGCCGTCCCCGGCGATGCGGTCCACCCTCGACGAGGACCCGGCGTTCCAACACGTCGTCGGGCTGTGGAGCCGGGCGAAGGGCGCGATCCTCGGCATCGGGGCGCCGACGCACACGCGTGACGCCCTGGCCCGGGGCATCCCGGTCGAGGACGCGGCGTTCGACCGGGCCGCCGGCGACGTCTGCCTGAACTTCTACGCCGCGGACGGCTCGCCGATCGAGTTCCCCGGCAGCGACCGGATGGTGCGGACCTCGCGCGAGATCCTGTCGACGGTGCCGCACGCGGTCGGGGTCGCCGTGGGCAGTGCCAAGGTCACGAGCATCGTGGCCGCGGTGCGGGGCGGGCTGGTCAACGAGCTGGTGACGGACGCCGCGACGGCGCGCGCCGTGCTCGACGCACTCGCCTGAGCGCTCCGGCTCGGTGCCCGTTCCTTCCCATCACGCGCGCGATGGAGGGTGCTTTCGGGCATACCTGGTCGATTCTTCGTGGCAGGTACGCCCGGTTTCG